>CAZUEC010000176.1:0-5238 GCA_964618865.1 uncultured Roseibacillus sp.
TGTAAGGCACTTGAGTAACGAATAAAAAGCTACTTCATTACAGTTGCTTATCTCATTGCTGTGCTTGGTCTTCCTGGTCTTCCTCCTCTCCTTCTTGGTCTCCTTCTTGTTCTTCTTGGACAAAACTGTCAAACATGTTGTCCGTACAGTATTGCCACAGTTGCTCATGGACCACGTTTCCTGCTCTCCCCAGGGATTCTTCGTCACGGAACTCTGGCACTGTCGTTTTGAACTTGAATTGCAGGTCGCCCGAATCCAGAATCCTGTGGTTCAGCACGCCTCCTGCATAATCTTGGGTATACATCCTGTCGTTTGGGGCTAAGACTTCCGGGTCCCTGCGACTCCGTCTCGCTAACGGGTCTGAGAGCCTGAGGTTGTCTAACAACCTCCTCGTTTCTTCGTTCAGTGACTTGCCTGCAACCTCGCCTTCCGCTTCCGGGACACCCTCTCCGGGCGCTCCATCGTCCGCTTCTGGGATATCCTCCTCTAGTGCCTCCTGAAGACTGGGTTCCTCGTCCACATATTCTTGAGGATCTTCAATCGCATGGTCCACTGGGATTGGGTGTGCCTGGTATGCGGCCCCCCCTCCTCCTGAGTGATAACTCGAGCTTACTCCAGACTGGGCTTCCTGCCATTGTTGGGGGCGCCACCTTCCTATAGGCTCGCGAAATTTCTTCACCCTTCTTCCATGACATATCTTTGAAGTGCCTCCCTCTGCGTAGACGACGTTCAAGCCGTTTTCGTCGATTCTGATAACGTCGAACGGACCCGCCCATTGAGGCCCGTATTTGGTGGTCTCTCTGATCTCCACCAAGATCTTGTCTTTTCCTGGTGTCAGGTCCAGGGGCTCAGCTCCCGTCCTCTTGTCGTACGCCCGCTTCATCTGTTCCTGGGCTGATTCGTACGCTTGAGACAGTCCTTGCCTCTGCATCTCCACTTCCGCTGCTCTCTGGCTCCCTGATTTAGGTTGATAGCCCATCAGTGCCATTGACCTCGATACGTTTCCCGTCTGGCCGTTGCTGAACGGGCCGAATCTGGCCGAATTGATCTGCAAATCGAACTTCCATAGGTGATTGGACCACGCCCCTTTTTGTTTCTTGGTCAGCGACTTGAGCCACCTGTTGAGTGGCTTCATGGCGTTCTCGGCCTGGCCGTTGCCGGCCGGCTCGTACGGGAGGATCTTGAAGCGCTCCACTCCCCGTTTCTCGAGTTCCGCGTCTAGCATGTGGTTGATGAACTCGGACCCGTTGTCTGAAGAGAACACTTCCGGCCATCCGAATCGCCGGACTACGCTGTTCTTGAGCGCTGTGATCACCGTCTTCGCCCTCTTGTCCCTCAACGCTGCCGTCACCACGTGCTTTGTCATGTAATCCACGACCACCAGAATGACTCTGCAGTTGTTCTTGTCGCTCTTGCTCAGAATCTTGAGGTCCACTCCGATGTGTTGAAACGGTCGGTCCGGTATCGGGACCGGGCTCAACGGAGGAGGCACTCCGCCCCCTTTCGAGTGCTTCTGACAGAACTCGCACGTGGCGATTGCTTCCTTGATCTCGACCATCGGTCTTTTCCCTTTGTACCCGAGGTCCTGCATCCTGGAGAACGTCCCAGCGACCCCTTCGTGGAGAGCTCCCGGGCCGCCGTGTGCGATTTGAGCCAGTGTCACCACTTCCTCGTCTAGTGTGGGGAATTCTTCCGCCCTGAGAGCTCCGCTTGCTGCTCTTAGGTATCCCTTGACTCCGGCCTCCGAACTGCCATCCATCAGCCTGTTCAGGAGAGCTGGTGGAGGGACATGTCCGAATAGATCTCTCGTGCCCGCGTCCGCCAGGTTCTTGTCCGTCCTTGTCCAAAATATGTCCACATGTCGGGTGGACACTGCTCGCTGCCATGATGCTACCGTCCGGTCCCTTGCTTCCGAATCTAGCAGGGCTGCCGATATTGTCGAATCGACCATGACGATGTGCTTCGCCCCGTTGGCCGCCGGGGATATCGTGATCTCGTCGAACTTGTCCGTGACGGTCCATTTCAGCGCGCAGATCTCCTTCTTCCAGAGTTCCATCCTCGACTGACTACCCTTCGTCCACGCTTTGGAGGCCATGCCTACTAGTACCAGTTTTGACTCCTCGAGGTCTACCACTGATTCCCTGCCGTCTTCGGCCTTTCGCACAACTATCTCGTGGCCTGGCGACGCCTGAAAAACGAACGCCGCTTGCGCCGCCTCCGATGCGTCCACAAAGAACAGACACTGCTTCGCTGTGTCCCGGATGGCTACTGCCTTGGACTCCAGAAAGTCGCGCTTCCAATTTTCCCACTTGTCGAGGTCGTCCTGTGGCCACTTCATCCTCTGTCCCGACTTCAGTTGGTCCAGTTTGTCCCTGAAGTACCGCCTCCGATTTTCCAGGTGGGGAATGTGGCCGTTCACCCCCGACATGAGGGCTGCCAACGGTTTCATCTGGCCCTTTGTCTCCGGGATTCTCATTTCCAGCATCTTCTCTAGTGTGGACGGATTGGCTCCTTCGACCACCATGCCCGGCGTCGAAACGTCCCAGGTACTGCCCATGAACGTGATGCTCTTCACCTCGGCTTCCGTCTTCTCCCTGTTCAAGAACAGGCCCGCCGCCTTGAACGCCTTCAGCACCGCTGCGAGGTTTTTCCTGTGTTCCTGGCGAGATCCGCCCCAGATCAGTGTGTCATCGAAGGTGCTCCACGAGAACTTGTCGCAGCCTGCGTCCTCCAGGATCTGCTTGATGATCTGGTTGAATGCTTGGGGTAAGTTCTTCAAACCGAATGGGCACACTTTGAACTCATAGTGCTTCCCGTCCACCGTGAACGCGCACCACTTCATGGACTCTGGGTCCAGCCTCAGCTGCCAATACCCTTTCCACAGGTCCAGTTTCGATAGCCATGGATCCTTTGCCAGTGTGAGCTTGCGCCGGATCTTCTGGCGGAGCTCCTCCTTTTTCGGGATGATCTGAGCTTCGTTCGCCGTGCGCTTGTTGACGGGCGTAAGGTTGAGGCAGAATCTCCACTTCTCTCCCTGCTTGATCATGACAATCCTGTTGTTCCCTTTCGATTTCGAACGTCTGATCACGTCCATCTCTAGTCCCTTCTGTAGAAAACTTCTGATCGCTTCCAGTTGTTCGTGGTTCTGGAACGAAACGTTGTCCATCTGGGTTGTCGGGGCGTCTGGGTCGACTCCCTTCTTGAATGTCAACTTGTACGTAAAGTCCTTGATCGACCCGCCCCTCTCGGACGTGCCGTCGGCGTATTGACCCATCTCCAACGTCTGTGCCAGGGACTTTGGCCTGGACCTTGCTCTGCCGCTTCTCGCCGCCCGCTCTTTTGCGTCCCTCACTCTTCTGGCGACCTCGGGTACCTCTTCGAACTTCCTGGTGATGTTTCTCCCGGCCAGCCATGGGATCGCGTTTGCCCCCGTTACCACGAAGAACTTTGAAGAGAACTCGACGTCCGTCGCCACGTCCTTCAAGGACACTTGGCAAACTCCCATGGGAGTTCCCAGTGCCTGTCCCGTTGATGCGAGTACGCCCCGCTCTTGCAACTCGTGCAAGTCCGGGTCGTTTGGGTCGAGAGATCGGACTGTTCCCTCCGACAGCTGGTCGAACCGGACGACACTGTAGTCGTGCCCCTGGTCCAATTCGATCTGTTGGAGGAATCGTTCGTCCCCACACTCGACCTCGAATAAACGGAATTGCGGCTCCGTGTCGATCGGGTCGCAGAGGACCTTGACGGGCCGGTCCGACTTGTCTTCCGGGGCTCCTCGTCCTGAGTTCTTCCGGCTGCATCCTTTGCAAGTCGGGTTCGAGTCATACCTTGTCGCTCTTGTGAATTCTCGAGAGTCCTTCCTCTCGCCGCACTGTCCGCAAGAATTGTGCTCCCGTTTCTTTTTCTGGTTGACTCCTGGGTAGCCCAACTTGCACGGTTCATTGGATGAGGCCTTCTTGCAGTTCTCGTGGCCCATAAATGCTCCTCTGGTTCCGCACTGGAAGCATCGACCGCGTCTTGCGATTCTCTGCTCGAATGTCAGGGAGTCCAACAAACGTTTTTGGACGGCGGACAAGGCCAGGCGCGGTTGCCGGGACCGTGCTCTTGTTTGCGATGGTGGTTCTCGGGTAGGGCGTGACTGCCCTGATTGTGCTCTTGCTGGAGGCGACTGGAACTGGGCCGCCAGATGAGCCGCAAACCTGTTGAACGGATTCGACGTCAACACCATCAGTTTGAGCGCGGGTACCTCCGCTCCCGCTGTTTGGGCTTCCACTAACGTCTTGGCCCCGCTCTCGTGGGGATGTAAGTCGAATAGTTCAAGCGTTGGCTCCAGAGCCATCGGGAGTTTCTTGGACGCCAAAGCGGACAGAAGGAACTCGGCTGGTGATACCTTAGAAAGATCTTCCTGCGCTCCCACTGGCACGTTGATTCTAGCGCTTGGAATGAGACTGGCCAGTGACGCCGTCATGGTGCCTACGTCGAACAACTTCGCGTCGGTACTCCAGTCCGCCGCTTTGTCTGCGAGGCACTTGATGGCGGCCGACCTGATCTTCTTTGGCAGCTCCATCATGTGCTGCGCCGACACGGAGGACACCTTTGCGCGTGCGATTCGGACCTCCCGTTCCTGCAGCCATTCCCTGGGGTCGATCGTCGCCCCTTGTTGGGCAGAAATCTTCCACAGGGTCAGCCAGGTGGTTGAGATCAGCGATCTCATGATCGCTGCCGTAAGACCCAGGATTTGCGTCTCTTCCTTGTCACCATCCTGGTTGGCGGTCAGCGCCCGGGCTTTCAGGTCTGAGAAAAATCCCAGAACTCCTGCTGACAGCGAATCCACGTCCAGAAAGACGCTACCGTACTTCCCCGCGTCTTTCACTGAGTTTTTGAACTCCTTAACCGGAAAATCTGTGGTATACAGGGCACCGCCGAACTCCACCGCGAGCTTCTCTACTAAAGCCCTTGCGGTTGCGTGAACGTCGCGGGTGTTCTTCGCCGCCTTCATCCACTTCACCGAAGATGTCGCTGAGATCGCGTCCCACGCGATGAGCACCTGCTCCGACATCACGGTCCGTTCCGTCAACAGCGCTCTCTCTTGAGCGCTGGGCTTCACGTCATTCCCTGAGCCATCCGTGCTCACCATGTTCGCGACAGAATATGTCAACGCGTCCAGCGGCATGTGGCCCAAAGAGGATATTAATGAGCTAGTCATTCACACCTAGATTTCACTGGTGTGGAAAAAAA
>CAZUEC010000177.1:0-5233 GCA_964618865.1 uncultured Roseibacillus sp.
ACCGGACTCCACTGCTTCACCATCTTTCCCACCAACGGAATCGAAGCCGCAATCAATCCAAAGAAAAACGCCCAAACCAAAACCGGGTGCTCTTTAAACCCCCAACTTAAAACCCTAGCCAAAGTAAGCACACTCACCATCGCTCCCACTCCCAACGCAATCAGAAAAATCAGATCCACTTTCTCAGCCGCCTGCTTGAACTTCCCCGTAAAAACAAGTTTCACCGTCGCCAAATCAAAATTCTTAAGCGCACTAATCAAACGTTCATAAATACCCGTAATGAAAGCAATCGTCCCTCCGGAAACTCCCGGAATCACGTTCGCAGCCCCCATCGCAAACCCCTTAAGAGCCGTGAATAGAATCAGTAAATACCTCGTCACGCCAATGAGCATTTCGAAATTACCGCTTAACAGCAACCTTTCACGGTGTCTCGCAGAACAACCTACTGACAATCAGAACGACAACGCCCTAAAAACCCTCGACAAGAAACAAACTTACCCAAGCAAATTTAATCCGTTTCTGGCTCCTCATCCTCCTCCATTTCACCACCATGGCTCAGAATAAACTGCAAATCATCAACCCCAAGATTACTCGCAAAACCTTCATCTCCGAGAACGTTCGTTACCAAAGCTGTTTTCTGATGCTGCAACACTCGGATCTTCTCCTCCACCGAATCCCGGGTGAGAAGACGATAAGCAATCACCTTATTCTTCTGTCCAATACGGTGAGTCCGATCAATCGCCTGATTTTCTACCGCAGGGTTCCACCAGGGATCATAAAGAATCACATAAGAAGCCGAAGTCAGATTTAGACCCGCTCCCCCTGCCTTCAGAGAAAGAAGGAATACTGAAGCCTCTTTCGTCGTTTGGAATTTCTCAATCTCCCCCCGTCGATCTTTCGTCTGACCAGTGAGATAATTGAAAGGCCGACTATCCACTTCCAGCTGAGCCTTGATGATCTCCAACATGGAAACAAACTGAGAGAAGACGAGCACTTTGTGTCCTTCCTCACGGAGTTGTTCAAGAAGGTAGAACAAAGACGTCAGCTTAGAACTCTCATCCTTAAGATACTTCGGATCAATGAGACCAGGGTGGCAACAAATTTGACGAAGACGCATCAGACCCTGCAAAATCGCAAAAGAATTCTTTTTAACCGCTTCATCAGAATCGAGACCCAGCAAAGCTTTTTGAATTCGCTTCAACTCCGCCTTATACATCTCGAACTGGATCCCCTCCATCTTGGAGTAAACCTCCTCTTCCGTCCGAGGAGGCAGATCCTTCGCAACCTGCGACTTAGTTCGTCGCAATAAAAACGGACGAAGACGAGCTGCCAAACGATTCTGAGAAAGAGGATCTTTACGCTTATCAAAACGCTTCTTGAAGTAACCGCGGCTCCCAAGAACCCCAGGCATCGCAAAAGCCATCAATGACCACATATCCATCAGTCGGTTCTCAATCGGAGTTCCCGTTAGAACCAAACGATTCTCAGCCTCCAAATCGCGAGCTCCTTTAGCTGCTTTCGAATCAGGGTTTTTAATCTGCTGCCCTTCATCAAGAACGATCACATTCCAACGAATCGAATTCAACTCATCAGCACAAACTCGTAATTGCGCATAGTTCAGAACAAGAACATCCACCTTAGTTTTGATATTCTTTTCGTCAAATTCATCCCGACTCCGAAGCACCTGCACATTCAAGTTTGGCGCAAACTTAGTCGTCTCCATCGCCCATACATCAAGTACTGACTTCGGACAAACCACCAGAGCCGGAGTTTTCTTCTTCGCCTTGATAGAAGCCTCACGAAGCCAAAGAATATAAGCAATACTCTGAACCGTTTTACCCAGCCCCATATCGTCCGCAAGAATCCCCCCAAAACCATTCGTGGCAAGATAAGCCAAAAACTTAAAGCCTTCGGTCTGATAAGGACGCAGATCCGCTTGCAAGGAATCGGGAACCTCCGCATTCGAATCAATTTGAATATCTTTAGCGCGATCTTTGATTCGCTTCCAAGCTTTCGGATCAAAGACTTCCGCCGCTTTTGGATCCGCCAACTGCATCGCGTGCATGCGATGGGTCTCCCCAGAAAGATCGAAAGGATCGAGACCGAGTCTCGTAACCGCATCCCGCTGATCATCATCCAACTTGATTTCCAATCGCATCCAAGTGCCATCATCCATTCGCACATAGCCCCCTCTGGCAGCCACCAATTGTCGAATTTGCGCCTTAGAGAGATTCACCCCATCAACATCGATAACCACCCGTAAATCAAACCAATCGATTTCCTGATTAATCACCTCAAACCGAATGGCCGCAGAAACAGGATCCGCCAAGATAGTCTTAAGCTTTCCATCCATGATGACGTCCACAAAATCAGGCATTTTTTCCGCCCACTCAGCAAACTTCTCCGGAAACTGCTTAGTCACTCGCGACTTAAATTCGCCAAGCTTCTCATCAAAAGTAAGCCCCATCTCAGCCAACAAGTCAGGCACAGGATAAAGCTTCTCACGTGCAAAACGAAGGAGCTGATTACCCTTAACCGGCTTCTGCTCGACCACATCCCAACCCGCGCGAATCAACTTCTCAGTCCGACGCTCTTTTTTCTCCAAAGCAGAGATATCAATAACAAGGTGCTCAGTCTCAGCCGCAGTGAGCCCCTGCTCAATCCGCATTTCAAAACGAGGGTAAAGATCAAGATCAACCACTCGACGCTTCATCGAAGGCGGCAAAGCCGCTCCAATTTTTCGCAAAAACTCTACCCCTTCAAGAGAATCAATAACACCACGAGGAATATCGTAGCGAGGCATCACCTCCGTATCATCAAGCCAACGAGGAGGACCGGGGAAAACTGTCTCATCCGACTGATAAAGCTCTTCTCGTCCAGGCAAGAGACGAACGGAGTGAGAAACAGGATCTCCCGCTTTAGTCACTAATTGCAGACCAAAGATTTCGCCATCACCAGTCACATCTTCACATTGCCAGCGAAGAGAATCCTTCACGACTTTGAAATGCTTTTCATCAAGATTAACCAAATACCCCTTCAACGCATCCTGACGGAAAAGACGGTTCATGATCGAACACGCCTCCTCATCATCAAGATCAAGCTTAGTATCATTTGTTCGCTCGAGATACGAAATGAACTCCTCCCAAAGAATCTGACTAGAAGCATCCATCCGCAAAGCAGAGTCCATGTATAGACCCCTGAGTCGCTCAACTTCTGGCTTCTCCGCAATCGCATACCACTCTCCAAACTCTTTCCCTAACTTCTCACGAGCCTGCATCCGAGCCTGGTTCATAGTCGCAATAATGCGAAGCTCGATCACCACCGGCTGTTCTTGAGGAGGACGCTCATTGACACTTTCAATACGCTCATACCAAGCCGCAATCTCACGTTCCTGCTCCCATTCACTCATCTTCTTCTGCACTTCCGCCAAATCGGTAATGCAGTTCATGAACTCAGGGCACGGCAGCTTCTTCTTATAAAAGGCGTAGGCAATGTAATTCCAAAACTCGAGAATATCTCCCGGAGGCACCGGCCAAAGCTCTAACGGCTCGTAACTCTGAATTTCCCAACGCGGGCTTAAGCGAACCATATCATGGTCATGCATTTCACCCTCGATCGCATAACGGCGATAGCGCTTCTCAACTTTTGCCACAAAGTCGGCCTCTTTATCATCGAGTTCGCGATCAAGCTTTTCCTCTATCAGATCAAGAACAGGAGTATCATCAAACTCATTCGGAGACTCAGGAAGATCCTCTCCACGCTGAAGACGCTCTAACATCGTCGCATATTGCGCAGCCCCAGCAGCCTTCTCATCATCTGCAGTACAACTTCCAAACCAACGATTCCCCTGCAATCGTAAAGTAGTTCGGTGCGTATTTCCTTTCTCTTCTACCCGACCTTGAATAAACAAGTGGTTACCGAAAATTTGAGATACCGCTCCTTCCTGTTGCAACTTCTCTCCGCGTTTTTGCACGGTTTCAGGAAAGCTATTGAGAAAATTCAGAGTGGCCCGATCAGGGTTTAAGGAGGACATCAAGGATTCCGACATAATAGAAAGCTGTAATTCCCTGCTAATTTCAGAGCGCGGGGCGGAGAGCCTATCACTGTCTTTGGAAAAAATGCAAGAGATTGCAGGACGAGATTCCGTCCTCAATTTTCTCCTCTTTTTTCAAAGTCAGACAACCAATTCTCCAAAGCCAAGTAAAAGGTCTCGAGATCAGTCCATTCGTCAACCAACCCTTTGCCAAAATTTCCCCTCAAAAAGCATTCCGAATCCAAATCACCTCCGGTCTTTTCCCTTCCAACAACAGAACCTCCATAATATCGTAACGACAAGGTATCTCACGTGTTTTCAACAAGTTCAACCACTCCCGAGCCCCCCGTTCTATAAGCTCCTGCTTGGCTTGATCCACAGCATCGGCTGGACGACCACCCCCCTTCTTACTGCGCGTCTTAACCTCCACAAAACATAAAATCCGCCCCTCTCGTGCCACAATATCAACCTCTCCTCCCTGCGGAGCACGAAAATTTCGATACAAAACCCGACACCCTTGCGACCACAGCCACTCCCGGGCCACCTTTTCTCCAAAATCCCCTATCTCCTTGCTTGAAAGACGGTTCTCACCCTTACCCAATGCGACTCGCCGCCTCAGCAACGGGTGCAAACGAGCGACGATGGAGCGGACAAGGACCATGGGAGCGAAGTGCTTCAAGGTGCAATTTCGTGCCATAGCCCTTATGCTTCGCAAAGCCATATTGTGGATATTTGCCATCCATCTCCACCATCAATCGATCGCGCAACACCTTCGCAATGATGCTCGCCGCCGCAATGGAAAGACTTTTGCCATCCCCCTTCACAATTCCCTCCGAAGCCAACGGAAACCCCTTCACCGGCCGCCCATCAATGAGAGCATAATCACACTCTGGCAACTGCGCCACCGCCCGAGCCATGGCTTCATGAGTTGCCTTCAAAATATTGATCCGATCAATCTCCTCAGCATCAACAAAAGCATGCCCCCAATGCACCTCTTTTGATTCAGATATTTGCGTAAAAATAAAATTCCTAACGCTTTCACTCAGCTTTTTAGAATCATTTAACTTATCAAGATAAAATCCCTCCGGCAAAAGAACTGCAGCAGCCGAAACAGGCCCTGCGAGAGGACCTCTTCCCGCTTCATCAATACCCGCCACACATCGATAGCCACGCGCTTGAGCTGCCCGTTCAAAAGAGTCA
>CAZUEC010000178.1:0-5216 GCA_964618865.1 uncultured Roseibacillus sp.
AAAAAACTCGATAGACGAATAGACTTTTGAAAAATGGTCTAACAGCACAAAAAATTTTCAAGGAAGCTCCAGATCCAACTTCTCGCCACACTTTCGACAGAATTTGGCATCGGGCAAATGACCACAAGAACCACAACCGGGACAAGCATCCGTAAGCTCCTCCTTATTCTCCATGGCGTGAGCCACTTCATTGACAAAAATCCCAGTCGGCACCGCGATGACCGCAAAACCAGAGAGAGAAGTAATCACCGTCAGAAATTTTCCCAATATCGTCACCGGAGTAATATCTCCGTAACCGAGAGTCGTCATCGTCACCACTGCCCAATAAATCCCAGCCGGAATGCTATCAATTCCTCCCCCCTCTCCCTTCTCAAAAAGAAAAGCCAAAGTCCCCATAATGGTAGCAAAAATAGCCATCGTCATCAAAAAAACCGTAATCTTAGCCCGACTCGCATAGATCGAACGAATCAACAGATTCGCACCTCGCACATGATGAACCATCTTGAGAACTCGAAACATGCGCAACAAACGCAAAAGCCGAATCACCAAAAGCGACTGCACCCCTCCCAATGGACTGAAAGCCAAGTAAGTTGGCAAAATCGATAACAAATCCACAATCCCGAAAAAACTGAAAGCATAACGAAACGGCTTCCGAACTAACCAAAGACGCAAAAAATACTCCACCGTGAACAAGATCGTAAAAGCCCACTCCAAAGTCAAAAACACCCCCCCATACTGACTGCGGTAAGAATCCACACTCTCCAACATCACCACCATCACACTGACCAAAATCAGCCAAAGCAAAGCAACATCGAACACCTTCCCCGAACGAGTCTCCGCTTCAAAAACAATCTCCCAAAGCCTCTGCTTCAAATCCATAGGCGCATTCGCCTCCTCTTCTTCCCGATTAGAGTCACTCATCAAACTAACGACCTAAAATGCTCTTACTCTCCTCGAGCGACAACTTTTCATAGTCTTCTCTCTGAATCACTCGAGGCTCATCATAGTCCCGTCGACGAATATCAGTCTGAACATTACTACTCCGATCCAAGCGTCTCGCCCCTTGCTCACGTGCACTGGAAGTCCCGTATCTTGCAGTCTCATAAGTCTGTCCCTGACTGCGAGCAGCAGATCCACTTTCTTGAGCCTGTTTTCTAAAAAACCACTCCTCATCATCCCAACGATTTTTGCTGCTCTGAAATCGACCCGCATCAAAGTTCTTCGTCCCCGTCCAATTCTTCTTAGAATAACGTTCCGCAGCAAATTGCCGATTGGCATACTTCCCCCCGATATTGCTCACCTGCTTCCCCTCGAAGTTACTTCGCTTCGAGTCCTTCGAAATATTTCCTTCCTCATCGCGAACGACATCCTTGTGATAATCCGCAAACTTATTCTCCAAAGCAGCCGAACCAGAACCCTCATCCAAAGCCAAAACCCTCTCCGCCCCCTCGCCCGCCGTCGGCACCGAATTGTCACTTGAACACGAAAATAAAAGCCCCAAAAAGACCATCATTCCCAACTTTATCACCCTCCTCACGCTGCCTTTCTAGCACATCGCAGGAAACCACCAAACTCCAATTTCCTCCTCCTTTTCTCATCCAAAGTCTTTGACTCAACAACCCCAACTTCCCAACTTCCCCCCATTTCACCCAAAACCGAAAGCCCCCAAAAGCCCCCAAAGGCCTTCTACTTCCACGTCTTAGTCACCACCCGCCAACCCAAACGCCCCAAAAACGCTGCCAGAAGAGCAAACGGCACAACCAAGCTCACCCCTCCTCCCAACAAACCACCCCCCTGATCCCCATCATCCGCAAGCAAACGCAACAGATCCCCTCGACCTCGCTGAATCAACGTCAACCCAAAGCTAATCAAACCTGTCGCCAAAAGGCACCAATCTAGTCGCCAATTCATTTGGGAAAATAATATCAATATTTACAAAGTAAAAGGAGCCAAAAATTCCCCTTAAAAAACAGAGCAATCAAGTTCGGGAGACTGAGAGCCTTCAATTTCCCAAAATTGATCATCCTGCCTGAGAAAAAGAACACTCCACACTCTTCTCCCAAAATCCAGCGTCCTTCCCCCGCTGGCAGGAAAAGAGAAAGATTTCACTCGAAATTTCTCCCCCTGCGGTTCATTGAACCCCTTCGCTGCTCGGTCGTGACCGAGTAAACACCCGACCAATGAACACCGTAGTCGTAGGCCTCCAATGGGGCGATGAAGGAAAAGGAAAAATCGTCGACTTACTAACCGAAGACGCAGACCTCGTCATTCGCGGTCAAGGAGGAGCCAATGCAGGCCACACCGTCATCGTCGAAGGTAAGAAATATGTTCTCCACCTCATCCCATCCGGCATTCTCTGGCCCGGAAAACAAAATATCATTAGCAATGGCGTCGTCCTCGATCCCATTAGCCTCTGTGAAGAAATCACCACCCTCGAAAGCCAAGGGATCACCATCAACCCCGAAAAACTTCTCATCTCCGACCGAGCCCACCTCGTTCTGCCCCTTCACCGCGAGCTCGACGCCGCCCGAGAAGCCAACTTAGGCGACCAAAAAATTGGCACCACCAAAAGAGGAATCGGACCCACCTACGCCGACAAAGCAAACCGAATTGGCATCCGCCTAGTCGATGCCATCAACCCAGAAAAATTACGCGAACTTCTAACTCTCCGAGTTTCCGATGCCAACGCCATCCTAGAACCTCTCGGTCTCAAAACCTTCACCGTCGACGGCATCCTCGCTGCCATCACCCCCTCCCTCGAGCGACTGCGCCCACACATCACCGACATCATCCCCGTCATTCACCAAGCTTGGAAAGCCAAGCAAACAATCCTCTTCGAAGGAGCCCAAGGAACCTTCCTAGACATCGACTTCGGAACTTACCCCTTTGTCACCTCCTCTAACACCACCTCCGGCGGTTGCACTACCGGCAGCGGACTTCCCCCCCTCGCCATCGAGAGCGTCATTGGAGTCTGCAAAGCCTACACCACTCGAGTCGGAGCCGGCCCCTTTCCCACCGACAACGACGACCTCGCAGACTACCTCCACGGACTTGGACGTGAATTCGGAGCCACCACCGGCCGAGCTCGCTCTTGCGGTTGGCTCGATATCGTACTCCTCCGCTACGCCTGCATGGTCAATGGCGTCACCGGCCTCGCCGTCACCAACCTCGACGGTCTCGACGAACGCGACACCATCCAAGTTTGCACCCACTACGAAATCGACGGTCAAAAACACGACTTTCCACCCGCCGATCGCGACGCTTGGAACCGAATCGTCCCAATTTACGAAACTCTTCCCGGCTGGCAAAGCGACACCTCAAAGTGCGCCACCTGGGAGAGCTTACCCGAGAACGCCCGCAACTACCTCAACCGCCTTTCAGAACTTGCCGGCGCTCCCGTCTCGCATGTAGGAATTGGCCCCGGCCGCGACCAGACCATCGCCGTCGATCACGCTTGAGTGAGCAAACACTTCTTCCAATTCATCACTCGATAAGAGAGTATCTCCATCCAGCCCATAGAGGCTTCTCATCATGTCCTCTTTAAATAACAACCCCCAACACATTGCCATCATCATGGATGGCAATGGGCGATGGGCTAAAGAACGCGGACTCCCTCGCCGTGATGGACATCGCGCTGGAGCCGAGTCCGTTCGAGAAGCAGTTGAAAGCTGCAAAGAACTCGGCATCACACACCTCACCCTCTACGCCTTCTCCTCTGAAAATTGGAGCCGCCCTCAAAGCGAAATTGATGCCCTCATGCTTTTACTCGACCGCTTTTTGGCCGAGAAAACCACCGAACTCAAAAAACAAAAAGTCCGCCTTCACACCATCGGTGATATCACTCGTCTTCCAGAGAAAAACCAGAAACGCATCGCCAAAGCAAAAAAGGAAACCGCTCACAATACCGAACTCAACCTTATCCTCGCACTCTCATACGGAGCTCGCGAAGAAATCACCGGCACCATACAACGGATTGCAAAACAAGTCGAAGAAGGAAAAATCTCCCCAGAACAAATCACCAAAGAAACAGTCTCTCAAAATCTCGACACCGCCCCCTTTCCAGATCCCGACCTTCTCATTCGCACCTCGGGCGAACTTCGCCTCTCCAACTTTCTTCTTTGGCAACTCTCCTACGCCGAAATTGTAGTCACCAAAAAATACTGGCCCGACTTCAAAAGAGCCGACTTGCAAGCCGCAGTCGTAGAATACAATCAACGTCACCGCCGCTTTGGCGGTTTGTAATCCACTGAGAGCAGACCAAAGCTCACCCCTCTTCCCGCCGCGCTAACAACCAGAGATAATCTGAAAGCCGATTCAAAAAGAGAGAAACGTCCGACAACGCCCCTTCTTGAGCCAAACTCAACACCCTCCGTTCAGCTCTTCGACTCACCGTTCGAGCCTGATCCAAAAAAGCAGCAGTCAGCGAACCCGCAGCTCCCGGCCGAGCCCACCCCTTGAAGTTCACTCCAGCTTCCTCGATCACCTTCGCTTGCTCCTCCACCTTCATCAAATCTTCCCTTGTAATCTGAGGCATCCCATCCTCCACATAACGCGCCCCATCCTCTGGCAGCACCGCCAACTCACCCATCAACCCCACTAACTTCTCCTGCAACCAATCCAACTCCGCCGCCAAATTCTCATCTCCATGACAACGGGCCAACCCCAACACCGTATTCAACTCATCAATCGCTCCCAACGTCTCCACCCGCAGATCTGTCTTTGAAATCCTCTTCCCATAAAGCAAATCAGTCATCCCCTCGTCCCCTCGCTTTGTAATGATACTCATCACCAAAACTTTAGCCTACAAACCATTCGAAATCAGCATCAAATCTTCCCTCGACAAGACAAGTCTCCCTTGCCAGTTTTGAACCGCAATGAAACGAAAATCCCTTCTATTTCTCCCCTTTCTCTTAGTCAGCCCCCTCGGTGCACAAGATGCAGAAACCACCAAGAAAGCCACTCCGCAACCGGCTACACCTGCAGCTCCAGCCGCACCGACCGCAGAGACTGACCCCGCCACCATCCGGACCAATTCATCCTACGCTTTTGGATTCAATAACGCCAATGCCTTCCAACAACAAATGAGTCGCTTCGGACTCAACAGTGACGACATCGATCGCGAACAATTCATCAAAGGATTCAGCGACGTCCTCGACGGCAATGAAGCCGCCCACAGCCAAGAGGTTCTCAACGCCGCCATGCTCGGCCTTCGGAAC
>CAZUEC010000179.1:0-5182 GCA_964618865.1 uncultured Roseibacillus sp.
AGGAGTTGAAGGCATCGATGTCATTCACGGCCAAATCAGCGAGAACCTTGCGGTCAACAGAGATTTGAGCGGCGTTGAGGCCTTCGATGAAGCGGGAATAGGTCAAGCCCTGGGCTCGGGTGCCAGCGTTGATACGCTGAATCCAGAGGCGTCGGAATTGTCCTTTGCGTTTTTTGCGGTCGCGATACTCATATTGACGTGCCTTGTAGACAGCGTCTTTAGCGTAGCGAAACAGTTTGGAGCGGAAGCCGCGGAAGCCCTTGGCGCGCAATAATACGCGTTTCCGACGTTTCCGGGAAGCTGGTCCATTTGTAGCTCTTGGCATTTCTTATGTTCTACTTGAATAAACGGTTTTTATTTTTGTTCATCCCCGGCCGTCTCGTCTATTCGGTTTCCAGTGGAAATAGGCGGCGCGGGGGATTCTGTCTTGTTACCCGAAGGGCAGGTTCTCGCGAATGGCCTTGAGATTAGTCTCGTCGGCCAACACTGCTTTGCCGAGTGAACGCTTACGCTTACGAGATTTCTTCGTAAGAATGTGTCGTTTACCCTGCTTGCGGCGCAAGATCTTGCCCGTGCCAGTTACCTTGAATCGTTTGGAAACTGCTTTGCGGGTTTTGGCTTTGCCAGATGTTCTTGCCATGGGGCGGCGGAGGCTAGAGCTTTCGAAGCGAATATCAAGGCGATTCTCACCAAAATGTCGCCCTTTTTTTTCGAAAAGAGGAGGATGAACGTAAAGAGACGTGAGAAGGGGAAAGTTATTCGACATCGAATTTAGGCTGATTTATAGGTAAGTTGTTGGTAGTGAGTGCCTTTCTTTTGAGTTTTTGTCGGATGTGACTTTTCATTACAGACGTTAGTCTAACAAGTTAGACCTCGGAATATTTGTGGATGTGAGGAATCTCATGTGTGTTTTTTTCCGAGAATTTAGGGAAATGACTCTTTTTAACCTTTTCAGATAGCTGTAATTATTAATAGTTTAGTTTTTTCGAGCGGTAGTTTTTATATAAAACAAATTTGAATGTCCCAATTTCACACCATAAACAGGCCTTCAACGATGAGCTCAATTTCAAGCCCTTCCAGTAAAAGCTCGTCTTCCCAAGGTTCTTCTTCTCGTGATGTTGTTTCGAGAGGGCGCTTTTTTTTAGTTGCTTTCAGCTTTCTTCTTTTACGTATTTCATTACCTACGACTTTGGGGCTGACGGGATGGTTTTTTCTCAAGTTTGAGACTGCGAGTAGCATTATTCTGTACGCGCTTGGGGTTTCGTTAGCCGTTTTGATTCTTTCTGGGATTCACGTAATTGCAAATGGGAGGCGGGTGATTTGTCCACTTTGTCGCGCATCGCTTTTTATGTCTTCGCGGAATTTGATGAAACCAAATGTTCCTAAAATTTTAGGCTGTAAGAAAACCCCTCTGGCTTTATCGCTGTTAACAATGCCTAAGGTGATGAATTGTCCTTGTTGTGCGGAAAAAGTCCGTCTCGTTCGCCAGATAAATAAATAATCAAAAGTAATTTTTGAGCCTTTTCTGTTTAGGATGGAAAAGGAATGGGGATACTTCTTGTGGGAATGATCAAGTTTCACCTCGGCAGGTGTTCTTGATGTTTTTTAATGGGAGACGCTCTCTTGAGTGAAGCCGAAACTCGCTTTTCACTTAGGATGATGCCTTGCGGTGTTCTTTGATTAGACCCTTTTCGATTCTTTATTTTGTTCGAGTACGTCTCTGTTTTGTGTTAGTTTGGGTAAGTTCTGAAATGAAAAATATGATTAGTCGAACCGCTATCGTTTTGATGGTCTTGAACTGCATTTGTGTCTTTCATCTCCAAGGGGCTCCGGAAGAGGGATCGCAAACGGAGAAAGATAAGACGAAAAAGTGGAGTTTCACACCTGATGAGGAGTTACCGAACGTGCTTATTTTAGGCGATTCGATCTCGATAGGCTACACGCTACAAGTTCGCAAATTGTTAGAAGGAAAAGCGAACGTTTTTCGACCAACAACTTCTGACGGAACTCGTCCGGTGAATTGTAGTGGGACATCTGTTGGGCTTCAGTGTTGTTCGAGTTTATTAAAAGCGCACAAATGGGATGTGATTCATTTTAATTGGGGGTTGCATGATCTTAAGCATGTGAAGGAGGCGGGGTCTCAACGTAATTCGAATAATCCTGAAGACCCACTACAATGTGCCCCCAAAGAATATGATGTTAATATGCGGAAGATAGTAGCTGATCTTCGTAAAACTGAAGCGAAGTTGATCTTCGCGACAACTACTCCAGTCGTACCTGGCACGAGAAACCCTCTTCGAAGTTCGGAAGCTCCTAGTGAATATAATGCGATAGCGACTCAAATTATGGCCGAAAGTAAGATTCGGGTGAATGATCTTTACGCTTTGAGTCTTCCTCACCTCAAGGAGTGGCAGTTGCCTAAAAACGTGCATTTTAATGGCAAAGGTTCACGGGCTTTCGCGAAACAAGTGGCATCCGTAATCACTGAAGAGCTTGGCAAATAAGCCGATGTTTTTCGGTTTAGGTCAGTGCAGGGTCGAGGATGAGTAAGTCACATCCCGTGAAGAAATGGTTACCACTTCGCGACTGCGCTCGCGATGACTTCTAGAGTTTCGTCAATATCGTCATTGGTATGAGCCATGGAGAGGAAGCCTGTTTCATAAGGACTGGGTGCGAGATAGATCCCTTCTTTAAGGCAAGACCAAAAGAGTTTTTTGAAGATGCTAAAGTCCTGCTTGGTGACGGTCTCAACATTTAGAATGTCTTCGTCGATAAAGTAGAGGCAGAACATGGAACCGACACGATTGAGGCGGTGGGGAATTCCTTTTTCATTGAGGAGAGTGCGTAGACCTTCTTCGAAGCGGCTTCCGAGTTGATTTAAGTGATGAAAGCCATTGTTGTCTTCAAGCTCTCGTAATTGAGTCAAGCCTGCTACCATTGCAAGAGGGTTTCCCGAAAGGGTGCCTGCTTGATAGACTGGTCCGTTCGGCGCTAAGTATTCCATAATATCGGCTCGACCTCCGAAGGCTCCAACAGGAAGCCCTCCTCCGATAACTTTGCCCATCGCAATTAAGTCGGCAGTATAGTTTTCGAGTTCTTGTACTCCTCCTTTTGCGAGGCGGAAGCCGGTCATGACTTCATCAAAGATGAGCAGGGAACCATGTTGAGTGGTGAGGTCGCGCATCAATTGTAAGAAGCCTGGGCGGGGGAAAATTAACCCAGCGTTAGCGGGGTAAGATTCAGTGATGATTGCTGCGATTTGGTCTCCAAATTTGGCGAAAGCTTCCGCGAGTTTTTCAGGGTCATTGTAAGGCAAGGTGATGGTCTCTCCGGCAAAACTCTTGGGGATTCCAGCTGAGTCGGGTTCTCCAAAAGTCAGTGCTCCGGAACCTGCCGCTACTAACAAGGAATCGACATGACCGTGGTAATGTCCTTCAAATTTAATGATTTTGTCGCGTCCTGTGAAGCCTCTCGCTAGTCGAACGCAGGACATAGTGGCTTCCGTCCCCGAGTTCGTCATGCGCACTTTCTCGACTGAGGGGACCCAATCGATAATTTTCTGAGCCATTTCTACTTCACCAAGATGGGGAATACCGTAGGAGACACCATCTTTAGCAGCTTCATGAATGGCATTGGTCACAGGAATCGGGGCATGTCCCAAAATGTTAGGCCCCCAAGAACCGATGTAGTCGATGTAGTGCTTACCATCGATGTCCTCAATGCGTGAACCTTTGGCTCGACGAACAAAGAAAGGCTCGCCATCGACGTTTTTGAAGGCTCGAACAGGAGAGTTCACCCCTCCGGGGATCAGGGTTTTGGCACGGGAAAAGATTTTTTGGGAAAGAGGACCGACAGACATTGGATGAAACTTGGATAAGAACGGCATCGAGGTCCAATCTTTTACTTAGCTTGTGAAATCTTGAACTGGAATGCAGAGGTTGAGTTCTTGAGCAAGTTTTCAGGACTCGTGCTTACGTCAGACTTCAGAGTTTCGTTTTTCGTAGGAGGTATGTTTCAATTCCCTCGTGTCGAGTCTCGGCCAAGATTTAGAAAAGTGGGGAGCTGACGTTATTTTTGGGCGTGAGAAAGGATTCTGGGCGAATGTTGCGAGAGTGGTCTTTCGGGTTTTTTCGTGGTTATTCACTGTGATTGTCCGGATTCGGTTGTTCCTCTTTCGAGTGGGATGGAAGAAGCAGGCACGCCTTGGGGTGAAGGTGGTGAGCATTGGCAATCTTACCATGGGTGGGACGGGCAAAACTCCGGTAGTGGAGTTTTTCTGCAAAGCCTTGCGCGAACGGGGACGCAATCCAGTGATTCTTAGTCGAGGATATAAAAGCCGAAAACTAGAGGAGCGCCAAGTTTGGAGGGGGCAGCGCGAAGAGGAGCCAGGAGATTTCCCCAAAGTTGTGAGTGATGGCGAACGTTTGCGATTGCCGGTGGAATACGCGGGAGATGAGCCCTACATGCTCGCCAAAAACCTGCTCCCTGGAGTGGGAGTGGTGGTGGATCGAGATCGAGTGAAAGGGGGGCGCTTTGCGGTTAAGGAGTTGAATGCTGATACTCTTTTGCTTGATGATGGAATGCAGTATCTGCACCTCGATCATGCTGTTGATGTTGTGTTGGTAGATGCCGAACGACCTTTTGGAACCGATGCTCTTATTCCGCGAGGAACGCTAAGAGAACCGCCCTCTAACCTTGCTCGAGCGAATTATATTTTTGTAACTCGGTGCCACCAACCACTCACTGAAAAGCAAATCAAGCGGCTCCAACGCTACAATAAAACTGCACCGATTATTCAGACGCAGCATGCTCCACGTTATTTAGAAAAGGTTTTTGAGACTGGGGAAAGGATGTCGCTTTCGGACATCCAAGGGAAATATGTTGCGGCTATTAGTGGCATTGCGGTGCCGGAAAGCTTTGAAAAACTTCTCACTGAGCTTGGGGCTGAAGTGATGTTTCATCGCACCTTTGGTGATCACCAAGTGTTTCCTCAAAAAGACGTCGATTCGTTTTATAAGCGAGCCTTGGAGCGTGACGTTGATTTTATTGTTACTACTGAAAAGGATGCGGTGCGTTTTCCAAGACCGACTGAAGATAATGTGCCTCTCTATTTCTTGCGAATTGAAGTAGAAATCATTGAAGGAAAAAAAGAGTGGCAAGCCTGCTTAGAACGGTTGTGCAA
>CAZUEC010000180.1:0-5127 GCA_964618865.1 uncultured Roseibacillus sp.
CTCCTGGGGGGGGGAGGTAGCCGAGGGCGTTGGCGAGGACGGCCATTTCGATGTGGAGCTTGGTGCCATCGGTGTAGGCACAGCATTGGGTGGGTGAGAGGCGGCGTTTTTCGGCTTCGAGTTTGATGCTTTCTGGAGTGGCTTGTCGGTCAAGGAAGCCTTTGATGTTGCCAGCTTGTATGATCTCGAAGCCCATGAGTTTTGCTTCTGCGATGAGTGAGGCGAGAACGCCATGTTGGTCTCCGGCATCGGAGCTGAGATTGACGCCTGCTTGTTGTGCTCGGTGTTGAAGAAGGGGGCCGAGGGCGAGGTCGATCTCAGCATTCATCAGAACGACGTTGGTTTGATGTTCGAAGGCAGTCAGACAATAGTTTGCGGCGGGACCGATGGAGTTGGTGCATTCGACCAGGACATCGATGGGATGTTCCTGCAGAAATTGAGAGCAGTCGGTTCCGCTGAGAGCTTGTTCTTCTGAGGCGACGGCTTTTTGAGCTGCTTCTAGTTCGACATCACAGACCCAGCTGAGGTGAAGTCCGGAAGTGACTGAGACTTGCATCGCCACGCCTCGGCCCATACAGCCTGCACCGACTATGCCTACTTTGAGTTCCGGAGAATGACAATTCACTCTCTTTAGTTCAAATCAATGTTTGGTGATTAACCAGTACCTTGTTGGTCTTGTTGATTTCGCAATCTAAGTGAGCAGAGGAAAATAGTGCTAGCGTCTCCAATCTCCACCAAGAGCGCGGACGACATCAGCGGCTGCGACAAATTGTTGACCATGGGCTTCGTGCAGTAGGCGTTCTTGGACGTTGAGACTTAATTCGATGGAGACGAGTTGAAATAAGCTATCAATTCCGTCACGATGACGTCTGCGTACTCCTTTGATGGTTTCTCGAGCATTCGCAACTGCTTGTCGGCGTGCATTGTATTCTGCTTTGAGGACTTGGGTGTCAGAGAGAACGTTTTCGGTGTCTTCGAAAGCACGTAGGATGGTGCCTTCTAAAATCGCGAGTCCTTGGTCACGACGTGCAATTGCGGCATCATAATTGGCGCGACGTTCTCCGCCATCGAGGATGGGTCCAAGAATATCCCCTCCGACACTGGTGGCTTCGCTGCCATCAAAAAATTGACTGAGAGAGGGGCTGGCTAGTCCAATGAGGGCGAAGAGGTTGAGTCGGGGGAAGAAGTCACCCCAAGCGACTCCAATATCAGCTTGGTTCGCTTCGAGAAGAGCTTTTGCTTCTGCAATATCGGGTCGCCTTTCTAGTAGTGAGGAGGGTAGGTAGGTTGCAATGGAGGGGGGGGCATTGGTGAGGCCTTTTTTGGCAGCGGTGTAGAGTGAGGGATTGGTTCCGAGGAGAACGGCGAGTGCGTTCTCAAAACGGTTTCGATCTCGTTGTAAAGTTGCGCGATCTGCTTTGAGGGTGCTGATAGCAGAATCGACACGTGATTTTTCAAAGGCGCCTAGAAGTCCGGCCTCGATTTCTCGATTGGCGATGCGGCCGATCTCTTGAAGTCTGGCAATGGCTTCATCGACCGATTGAATCTGAGAGTCGAGACTTCTGATTGTATAATAAGTGGAGACCGCTTGTGCTTCGAGGCTGAGTTGGAGGTTGTCTCTAGCAGCGGTAGAGGCCCAGGCTCTCGATGCGGCTGCTTCGGTTGCTTTGCGAAGGCGACCCCAGAGATCGATTTCGAAGGCTGCAGAGAGGCCACCGCTGAAATCGCGGGTGCGGGTTGAGTTTTCAAGATCCGCGCTGACGTTGCCAAAACCATCGACGGTGACTGCGGAGGCTGAGTGGGCTTTTCGGATGAGTGCGAGGAATTCACGAGCCTGAGCGGATGCGGCCTTGAGATCCTTGTTTGAGGTTCGGACTTGGGTCACTAATCTCAGAACTTCTGGGTCGCGGAAGGATTTCCATGAAGGGGGTTTCAAGCGCGCTGTTTGTGGGACTCCGTGTTTAAAAACTCCTGGGACTTCCGCTTGAAGGTCGACTGCAGCTTCGGGGCCAGTGCAAGATAGGGTCGCAAAAATGGTGGCTCCCAAAGCCATGCAAATCGTATTTTTCATAAAATTAAAGTCTGTTTTTTTTCACATTTAACAAAATTTAATAAAAATGCAACCTTTCTAGAGGAAAATTAATGAAGCAAAATAGCCTGTAAAATCGGGCTTTATGGTGCATTGAAGTTCTTTTTGTATCTGCTAATGGCTTGTTAATACGGGTTTTGAGAAGCTGGAAATGAGAAAAAAGAAGGGGGAGTGAGCATCTGGTTTTTCAAGTATTTAAGAGCAATGAAGAACTGAGAGAGACAGGTTTTAGTGCTTTGGAGACTAGTTGAGAGAATTTAAATTACTGATTTTTAAATACTTAAGATTCTAATTTGAGGGGTAGAAGTGGGAATCCAATAAGTCTCGAAATTCTGCCTTTCCTTACTTTTTATAAATTTTCCTTAAAAACGTTTTTAAAAATTCTGAGTTTTCGGTTATAGGGTGCTCACACCGTTCCGAACTGTAAGCGACACCCGCCCTGATTTTGTCGCCGTCAGCTTGTAAACCCCCAGATTCACCTTTTTCGAAAAACCTTAATATGAGCATAGCGCTTGCAAAGCACCCTAGCAACCCGAAGTCGTCTACCAACACAGGAAGAGACAAACCTAGTTCTCCAGTCCGTCTGGCTATCCCTAACCATACGTTTGAGGTACAAGAGCTCACGGGTTTTAGTTTCTCTTTATTCTGTCCTGGAGATGCTGCTCCTGAGGTGCGAAAGGGAGTTCTTGAGGCGGAGGGTTTAGAACCGTTAGATATTCTTTTTCGTCCTCGCAATATTCCTGGGACTCAGCAAATCAGATGTTCTTTTATCGATGTCTCTACACAAGATCGAAAGAAGCTCGATAAGTTTGTAGCTCTCTTTGATGGTTCGAACAGTAGTGGCGATGAATTAGAGGAGATGTCTTATGATGAGATTGCTGGAGCGAAGAGCAAACCATCAAAGGGAGATGAAAAAGTTAAGAGTGCGAAGGGAGTGCGCTCTGCTCAAATAGCTACCGTATTTGGAGTGATGGCTGCGATCTTAGTTGTTGGGGCGATCATCATTTGGGGAATTGTTAAATCAAAAGGTTCTATTCCGCTTTCGCATTCTTCTTTGGTTGGTAATTACCTTGCGGTGGAATCCCTTTCGCCTGGTGTCATTGAGCGAATGAATGTCTCTGCGGATGAAACGGTGGAGAAGGGGCAAATTTTGTTTTACGTCGAAGCGAGCGAAGATGTTCGCGAAGTGCAGGATCGTGTGCACGAAGTGCAGGAGCTTGAGTCACAAATTGAGGTATACAGATTTCACGTAGCACAAGCGGAGGAGGAGTTGCAGTCGTCATTGATTACAATGGAAGCGGATTTCCGAGCCTTTGAACCACTTTTGAAGCAGGCCTCATTGGCGGTGAAAGCTTGTGAGAAGCACGAGAAAAATTTACGAGGTTTGCTGCGAGAGGGCATTATTGGTGCTCCGCGAGTTGATGAGGCGACGGTTAAGACGGCCGAAGCTCGGTTGGAATTGGAAACTCACATCAATGAGCAGCGTCAGTTGCGAGAAAGGCTTGAGGCGGCGCGTGAAGGTCGTTTCACGCAGAACGAGAGTTCGAAAAACCAGCTTCAAACCAATCAGCTTGCGCTTGGGCTTGCTGAGGTGAGATTAGAAACATTGTTGAAGCGTCAGAAAGGACTCGACTCACTAATACCAGTGCGAGCTCCGATGGCGGGGAAAGTGAGTACGGTCTATCAGGTGGCGGGAACTTATGTGAAAGCCGGGGATACGGTGGTTGGGCTGACTCGTAATGATGAGCCTTGGGCGATTGGCCACATTCTGGCAAAGGATGCTCCTAAGGTGAAACCAGGTCTTACCGTCACAGTAAAGGTTCCTTCCATGAAGAAGACCTTTACGGGGTATATTTCGGGAGTGGGACACCGTTCGGTGTATTCGAAAGGGGAGTGGTCTTCTGACTTCCGCACCTCGGTGCCGTCTTCGACTCCTATTAAGGTGAGTGTTCCGGAATTGAAGGATCTGCCTTCAGGTTTGCGTATGAAAATGACGGTGAAGCTTGATGATGTTTGGCCGTGGCAATCTTGGTATGATAGGACTTTTAAGAAGTCCGATCTAGAGTCTCCTAGTCCGGCCGCGGAAGGAGAGCCGACGTTCGCAAAGGTTACAGCTAAGTAATTTTAGATTGTGACTGGAGAAGAGACAGAGTCGCGAAGCATTCGATACGACGTTGGGCTCGTGAAGCGCTTCGTGAAAGGAATGCCGGTGCTGTTTGCCTATATTGGGGTCGTTGTTTTTCTGGTAATCTCACTTCCGAGAGAAAAGCTGGCGGTGCCTTTGGAGTCTTTTGCGGCTTTGGGGATAATTGGATTATGGCGATACCTCTGGCTGGCAACTCATGTCGTGCGGGCTCATATTTTTGAGCATTTTGTTTATCCCAAATATCGTTTTGAGGCTGATGATCAGGCGGCGGACGTTAAGTATCCGAAGCGCTGTTTTTTCGTAATACCGACTTACGGGGAAGTTCCCGAAGTTTCGAGACGAATGCTTCATAGTATTCTGGATGAGGTCGATACTGTTCCAACGGTTTTTCACCTTGTTATTAATGCGGGTAGTGAAGAGGAAGATGATATTATTCGTAATGCCTTAGCTGAGCACCGGAATGCGGATAGAGTGGAGATTCAATTTATCCGTCAAGAGGGGGGGAAACGTCAGGGTATGTCTGATGTGATTAATCAGTTGATGTATCAGGAGCATGATTTCAATGACTGTGTAGTTTTGATGGATGGGGACACTCTTCTGGGTAAAGGGATCATGGATAAATGCATGACCTTGTTCACGGCGCGAGAAAAACTTGGAGCGGTGACTACTGATAATATTAGTTTCACGAAGGGAAGTTGGTTTTACCGGAAGTGGTATACGCTGCGTTTTGCGATGAGGCATCGCATGATGAAGTCTCAGAGTTTATCGCGTCAAATTATGGTTTTGACGGGACGCTTTTCGATGTTCCGAGCGCCATGGGTTTTTAATGATGAGTTTGTGGCCTATTTGGAGAACGATCGGATTGGGCATTGGCTTCATGGTGATATTAAGT
>CAZUEC010000181.1:0-5098 GCA_964618865.1 uncultured Roseibacillus sp.
CTGTCAACACTGTCGAATACCGTCAGTGATTACTGAGGAGCAGCGCCGTCGTCTTAAAATTCCTAATTTAGAGGGACAGGCTTATGAGCCGGGTGGATGTGATAAGTGTCGCAATACTGGATTTGCTGGGCGACTGGCAATTTATGAAGTGGCCTTACTTACGGAAGAAATGCAGGAATTAATTATCAAAGGGGCCAATGGCAATCTGTTAAAAGATCAGGCGATCAAAGATGGCTATGTTCCGATGCGAGATTATGGTTGGTACAAAGTGATGTCCGGTATGACGACTGTAGAAGAAGTGGTTTCGGCTACGGCCGTTGATCTCGGAGGTGAAGTTTAAAATTTAAGGTAAAACGATGGCTGTATTTAATTATAAGGCGCTGGGCACTGGGGGAGCAGTGATTACAGGAGAATTGACTGCTGGTGATCGAGGGGAAGCTCTACGACAATTGGATCGAAAGGGTTTGCAACCGGTCAAGGTTGCGGAGGCGAAAGTGGTCTCTAAAAGCAAGCCAAGTAAGACGACTCGCGATCGGGCGCCTAAGGAGACGAAAACGAAGCCTTCAGGTTTGGTGAAACCTTCGCCGAAAGCTTCTTCGAAAGAAAAAAGCTCTTCTGATTTGCCGGACGGTCCCCTGAAGATGAAGTCGAAAGAGGTGGTCTACTTTACTGAGGAGCTGAGTGATATGCTCACAGCCGGATTGCAATTGGAGCCGGCTTTGCGCTCGATGGAAGATCGAGAAGAAGATGGTAATATTAAAGAGGTTTCACGAAGAATTCGTGATTTGGTAAGGGATGGGACGAGTTTTTCAAATGCTTTGAAGCGTGTGAGTCCGAGTTTTGGTCCTTTGTACTGTTCTCTTGCTGCAGCAGGGGAAGCTAGTGGTGCTCTCGATACTATTTTGCGACGACAGGCGCATTACTTAAAGACTTTGCAGGATTTAAAAGGGCGCATCACTTTGGCTCTGATTTATCCTGCTTTTTTGGTGATTACAGGAATTGGGGTTTCCTTTATTTTTGTCACAAAGCTGATTCCGCAGCTCACGGGTCTCTTGAAGGGGGCTCCAGGTTCGGAGATGCCGTTAGGAGTGCGGATCATGATTAGTGGGAGTGATTTTTTGCGACAATGGTGGTTGGTTATTCTGTTGGTCTTGGTGGCGGCAGCTGTTTTTTTCAAGGCTTGGAAAGATGCGGAACGAAATAAACCGGCTTGGGATCGGATTAAGTTGAAGCTGCCTCTTTATGGGAATGTGATTCGGGGGCGATTTTACGTCCAATTTTTGGAAACAATGGCTAATTTGGTAGGAAATGGTCTTCCTCTTCTTCGTTCGCTGGAACTTACGCGAGATGCGGCCCAAAATATCCATCTTCGTGAAAGCATGGATGGAATGATTGAGATGGTAGGGGATGGTCGTTCTTTGTCTTCAACTATGGTTCGTTCTGAGATTTTTCCACCCTTACTGATCGATATGGTGGCGGTGGGAGAACAAACAGGAAAGATTGACCTTGCGCTTCGCCGTGCCGCGGAACGTTATGATAAGGAGTTGGATGGAGCCTTGCAGAAAGTGATGGCGATGGTGATGCCTGCAGTTCTTCTTTTGATGGCGTTCTTAGTTGGAACGATGGCTTATGCGATGATTTCTGCAATTTTCCAGACGATTAACAATTTGAACGGGGCGTAAGGCCTCTATTGATTGGCATTCATTTGAGAATGAGGTCGATATTGTGGAATCTGTGATTGAGTTGTTGACCTTTCTAAGCTTACACCAACGCAGATGTTTCAATCGAAGGATTTAAGTGAGGAGCAAATCGAGACTTTGCGGGGCTGGACAGCGCAGGGGGATCAACTTGCGGATTTGCAGCGTAAGATGAAGGAGGAGTTTTCTCTCAATGTGACTTATATGGATATGCGGTTTGTGGTTTTGGATTTGGGATTAGAAATTCAGAGTCAGGAAGAACCTGAGGAAGAGAAAGAGACTGAAGAAGTGGTGGAGGAGGTTGCTCTACCTGAACCGACGGGCGGCATGGGCATGGTTTCGGTGACCTTGGATCAAATCACGGCGCCAGGAGCGGTGGTCTCGGGTAAAGTGACATTCAGCGACGGAGAAAATGGTCGTTGGATGATTGATCAGATGGGTCGTCCTTCTTTGGATCCAGATACGGCTGGTTATCAACCGACTCAGGAAGATTTGATGTCATTTCAGGGCGAGTTGCGTAAGACTCTTGAGGGGGGTGGAGGTTTAGGGTTTTAGCTTTAGAAGAATCATGAAGGATGATGTCCGCGAGGTTCTGCAATATGTGCCGCTTTTCACAGGCAAAACCTTTGTGGTGGTTTTTGACAAAGGACTTTTACCAGAATCTGCGGTTGCGGAAACTCTGTTAGATTTGATTGCGTTGCAACGTATCGGAGTTCAATTGGTGGTGATTGTGGTGGGGGGGGAGTTGATTGATTTGGTGAATTGGGCGGTGGAGTCGGAATTCAAGGCAGAGGTTGTGACCGATCTTTTGGGAGAAGAAGCTTGTGTGGGTGAATGTCAGGCTCTTTTGGGTCGGGGGCAGGCGGCTTTAGTTGATGGACGGGGAAGTCGAGTTTTGGCATCTGAGGTTGGTGAGTTGGCGAAGGGGTTGTCAGCAGCCAAGTTGATGGTTTTGCTCAATGATATCGAAGATTTCGGGAAGCTACCGAGTATTGCCGAGCGAAATATTTCAGATGAGCAACCGGAGTTACTTGTGATGGCCGCTCAAATTTGTCGAATGGGAGTGCCTCGGGTGCATCTTTTGAATGGTCATTTACAAGGAGCTTTGACTTCGGAAATTTTTTCGAATGAAGGGGTGGGGACGATGGTTCATACCGATAGCTATCGAGAGGTGCGCCTTTTGCGCGAAGAAGATATTCCTGAGCTTCTTGCGATGATGGGGCGTTCAGTAAGGGCGGCTCATCTAGTGCCGAGAACTTATGAGCAAGTGGCGAATCGTTTGGCTGATTTTTTGTTGCTTACGGTGGACGATAACGTGGTGGGGGCGGTGGCGGTGCATTCTTATTCTGAGCATGGGTTGGGGGAGCTGGCTTGTCTCTACGTGAAGGAGAGTCATGAGGGTCGAAATTATGGTTCGGAGCTTGCTGAGGCGGCTGAGGAGAAAGCGAGAAGTGCTGGATTAACGGGGCTTTTTGCACTTACCAATCGAGCAGGACGATTTTTTAAGGAACGGGGATATGAAAAAAAAGAGATGGCTCTTTTACCCGAAGAGCGACGGCTTCAACTTGAAGAAAGTGGACGCGGTTCTGATGTTTGGTTCAAGAGGTTTTAGAGCTTTAATTTTCGAGGAAGAGAGTGTTTTGAAGTTGCAGCCACGAGTGAGACTTGTCTGAGGCTTAAGAAAAGCGATATTGGAAAGCCTTACTCGTGACGCCCCTTCTTCGAAAAATTCTCGGTCTTAACTGGGTCCTTGTGATCGTGATGTTTGGTCTCTTGGTTTTTGGGGTTTTTTCTATCGAAAGTGCAGCGCGCCATTTGGAGGGAGGGGGGGAGGTTTTTGCTGGTAAGCAGAGGTTGTTTATTTTGTTGGGTAGTGTGGTCTACTTTTGTACGGCATTGATGGATTATCGTTGGGTGAAGTGGCTCGCGATTCCGATGTATTTGGGAGGGGTAGGATTGCAGGTGATGTTGATGCTGGGAATTTGGGAAGCTCCTGCACCGGCCGTTCACCAGTTGCAAATTCCTGGTGTTCCTTACAGTTTTCAGCCTACGAGTTTTGTGCTCGCGGCAGGTATTATTTTGCTGGGGACTGCTTTTGATCAGCTTCCGAGGGTAAAGCGTATTTTTGGGGAGCCTTTGGTGAAGCTTCTCTTGGTGACTCTGGTGTGCGGGGTGCCTTTTTTACTCGTGGTGGCAAATGGAGATATGGGTTCGGCGATTGTTTTTCTCCCCGTGGCTTTCGTGACGATGTTGGTGGGAGGGATTCCTTTTCGTTATCTCAGTGCTTTGTTGGTAACTGGAATTGGAACCTTACCGATTATTTATTATTTGGTTTTGCCGGCGGTTTCCGATCGGGCAACGGGTCGAATTGACCAGTATCTTGAATTTCTTAGAGAAGGAAAAGTGGTGAAGACTGATGAGACTTATGCCTCCTATTATGTCTCTTTAGCCATCGGACAGGCGGGTTGGAAAGGGATGGGCTACAAGGCTAAAGCGGAGCGAGGCTCCATTCATGATAAAAAGTACATTCCATGGACTACGGCTCATAATGATTACATTTTTGCGGTGATCGCGGAGGAGCAGGGTTTTCGGGGTTCACTACTGATGTTGACTTCATTTGCCCTTCTTCTCATTCAGATTCTTTTTGTGGCCTTTTACAGCCGAGATTTTTTGGGACAAGTTGTGGCTGCGGGGGTGGTGGCGATGTTTTTTGCTCACATCTTCGAGAGTGTTGGGATGTGTGTTCTTTTGATGCCTATTACAGGGATTCCTCTTCCTTTGATCAGTTATTCGGGGACTTTTGTGCTAATTTGCATGTTTTTATTAGGAATGGTGCAAAGCATCTGGGTGCATCGCAATGAGGTGAAGGGGATTGTCGATGGCCGACAGGAGAAGGTTAAGTAAGATTTTAGAGTTGAAGGTTTTTTCGGAAGACGGATTAGTTTGTTCGGTTCCGTGGTAACTCTCTTATTATTAGTTTGTTCTTTGATTTGTTTCGGGTGGAAAACAAAACTGGGGAAGTCCCGAAGGACTTCCCCAGCGAAGTTGTAGAGGGTTGTTCAAGCCCCCTACGGTGTTCACCCTTTATATGAAGACTGCAACAAACTATTGTTTGCTACAGAGGAGGTAGACTCGTCAGGTGGTCTTTCGTTCAAAGATTTCACATTTTTTTTACAGAAATTGATCTGAAATTGCTTTTGAAGGAAGGAATGAGAAGGAGGGGGTCTTGCAAAGAAGCAACTTTTCTTGAGAAATGCTTGGTTTTGCAGAGGAAGGTTGAGGTTTTGTCGTTTGAGAGAGTTTTGGAGCTTTTTTCGAGAAATTTACGTTTCTAGGAAGAACTCGAGCTTTAGACCATTTTTCAAAAGTCTATTCGTCTATCGAGTTTTTTTAAGGTTTGA
>CAZUEC010000182.1:0-5077 GCA_964618865.1 uncultured Roseibacillus sp.
TTCAAACCTTAAAAAACTCGATAGACGAATAGACTTTTGAAAAATGGTCTAACACCTCAAGATAGAATTTTTCGAACCAAGCTCTCCAAAACAACGCCAAAGACTTAAAAAAATCATGACAGGAAGAACTCCGGTTCTGTCAGCATAACCCCACTTTTAACTTTTCCTAACAAAGAAGAAACATAGCATTCAAGTAATTGGAGAACGAAATTCCAGTCTCAAACATTACAGAACTCGTCGTACAGCTCATGTCCGACGCCGAAGTTGGATCGTGTCTGCGAGAGGCCAGCTTCCCAAACTCCTCCCAAAAAACTCCCCTCTCTGATTCCAAAGCTCGTCAACGCGACCAGAATCTCCCAGGTTAGGCCATTACCGAAAAGGCCCAGACTAAAAACCTTTGGGTTCAAAATGTCATGAAGGAGCAGATGAATCTCCCCTTCACCCCGATCTTCAGGCGGATAATTATCCTTTAAAGACTGTTGAAAAATTCACAAATTCGGATGTGCTCCGAACACTCTTAACGCTGCTCACTATTCTGATTCCTAGCCTGACTCTGGCTCAAAAAAAAATCGACCTCGTGAGTCACGGTCGCGAAGTCTTTCACACTCTAGGCTGTGCAGAGTGCCACTCCGAGATTGCTAACGACAACTCCATCAAGACCGGCCCTGGAATCTATGGCCTCTTCCAAAAAAAACCTCGTGATCGTGAAGTCCTCGCAGGAGGAGAACGTCATCGTCAGCGCGTTAAAGCCGATTTCAAATACTTCCAAACCTCTCTGCGCAAACCCCACGAAGACCTCTCTATCGCCGAAACTGGCCCCACCAAGGGGAAAGAATATCTCCCCGTGATGCCTCCTTACAACAAAAGCATTCTCTCTGACTTCCAAGCAAAAGCCATCTACCAATACCTTCTCACCCTCAACCCCGAAGCCCAACGAGGTCCTGCAAAGGTCATGGCAGAGAATAAATCCGGACCTCAAATCATCACCCCCCTAAAAGATGCTAATGAAATTTTAGTCACCGACCGCACCCGTATTTATCGTACCCGCATGAAGGGCCAATCTGCTCGCGCCGTATACGTCGGAACTCCTACCGGACTCAACTATCTCTTTGAACCCGCCACTCTCTCTATCGAAAAAGTTTGGTGGGGTGGATTCATCAACATTGCCGGAAGCCTCGACGGTCGTGGCCAGAAACCCTCTCGGCTGGGACACAATGCTCTCGAAGCTCACTCTGGAACTCCCCTCATGACGCCGCTTCACCTCGAAACCGGAAAACCGATCGATCTCACCTTCAAAACTCCTCGCATGCAGGACTTCAAAACCATTGCGAACACCCTCAACAGCGAAGTTGATTTTGTCACCCAACTCAAACAAGCAGGCGGCTCCTTCCGAGGCTACCAGCATGACTCTGTGCCCACCTTCCACTTTCAGGTCGGCGACAACCTCTTCAAACTCCAATTCACAGTCTCTCCCAAAGGAAACGCAACCCTTCGTCTCGATGGCTCACTTAAAAAACCACAAACCTTTCGCCTCGCCTCCATTATCAAAGGAAAACCCGAAGACTGGACTGTTAAAAAGCTCCCCACCGAACTCACCTTCACCCTTCCTGTAAAGCCGGCATGGCGACCTAACGAAGCCGTTGAAACAGCAAAAATTCAAAAACGCAAAAATACGCCCAACTCCAATATACGATTACCAAAAGGCTATCGAGCAGAACAAATTACCGCTCCTCTTGATCCACATGGTCGCCCTCAACTTTTTGAACCTCTCGGCATGGACCACGGTTCCGACGGCTCTCTAATCATCGCCTCACGTACTGCTGGCATCTGGAAGTTGACAAATCAATCTTGGGAACAAATCGCAGAAGGCCTGCAAGACTGCCTTGGGGTCATTCAAGAAGATGACGGCTCTCTGATCGTTAGTCAAAAGCCAGAACTCACCCGTCTCCGTGATACGAATAACGATGGTTGGTATGACCTCTACGAAACCCTCACCGAAGACTTCTTATCTTCGACTAACTATCACGAATACCTACACGGACCAGCAAAAGGATCCGATGGGAATTACTACATCGCCCTCAACCTCACCCACCACAGAGAAAAAAATGCCATTCACAAAGCTGGCGGCAAATACATGGGCTCCCAAGGCGGCTACCGAGGCTGGGCCTTGCAAGTCACCCCCGAAGGGAAAACCACCCCCTACGCAAATGGCCTCCGTAGCCCAGCCGGCCTAGCCACCGGTCCCGATGGCCAAATCTACTATACCGAAAATCAGGGAGAATATGTCGGCACCTCCAAACTCTTTCTCTTAGAAAAAGACAAATTTTATGGCCATCCCTCTGGCTTAGTAGACCTCCCGAACATGAAACCCAATTCCCGGCAAATTCAATGGCCACAGGTACAAGCCAAGAAAGAAAAAGCCCTCGCCCTCATGGCTCATTCTCGTCTCGCCAATGCTCCTGGTAGCCCTGCTTGGAATCCAGCCTCAGAAGACAAAGCCATGTTTGTCGGTGATCAAACCCTCTCTACCCTTTTCAGAATACAACCCAAACCGAACCACGAAGCCGCCCTTCTCCCCTTCGCAGACAGATTCCCCTCCGGACTCATGCGCATGATTTTTGACAAGAACGGAAACCTCTACGTAGGCCAAACCGGACGAGGCTGGCGCGCCCAAGGTGGAAGCGAACATGCACTCGTCGTCATCAAACGAAGACCCCGAAAGACCTCCAATCGAATCGAAGACATGACCCGATCAGGAAATAGCTTCACCCTCCACTTCACTCAAAACCTAGCACGTATTCCTGATTCGAAAGCAATTTCGATAACATCTTGGACCTATCTTGATGCTCCAAAATACGGTTCTCCAGAAAACAACCAAACCACCCACCCCATTCTATCTGTATCCAAAGGAAATGATTCCAAGTCCCTCACCCTGACGCTCGAAAGCCTTCCTAAAGACGAGTTGAATCGCGTTTTCTTCTTCAACTCTTCTGAACTTCCTCCAACTAAAGGCGAAGCCTTCGAAGCCTTCTACTCGATCACAAACAAATAAAAATAAGAACGCAATCGAATCCAGCAGCAGCATAAACCGATTGAGGATCTCTACGAAATCCTCAATCTTTTATCGCCTCATACTTTACCAAACTTTCTCTCCCCGTTCGTCGAACGGCAACCAAATCAAAGAGACTGATTGCACATCAATATCCTTCTTATACGGCTTCACCGGAATGGTCTCGAATTCGAGATTCATCGGATCGAACTCTTTCTCCAATTCCGCAATCTCTTCCTTTAACTCCGATTCCAAAATCGCAATTTCCTCTTCTACTCCCTCCACCTTACGCTCGGCGACCTTGACGTCTGCGCGCTGTTGATAAGCTCGAGAAGCGGAAGAAACCGTACTCCCGCGGGAACGACGTCCTCCTATCAGAGCCCCGAGAATCCCACCCACAATCTTGGCTCCAGTTTGCAAAGTAGCAGACTGGGCTTGTGCTTTTTCCTTATCGAGAGCGAGCTCCGCCCGATCGAGTTGCCCTTCTTTGGTCCGCAACTTCTTTTCATACTTTGCACGTAATTTATCGACCGCTTCATCCCGTTCTTCCCGAGCCTTATGCTGCAAACGTGCGCGAAAGTCCCCTTCCCCTTCACCCATCTGAGAATACTCATCTAACTCATCACAGAAAAAGAGCTCTACTCGTTCATTACGATAAAGCCAGTCTTCAAATTCATCTTCCACCGGCTTGTAATTCTCCGCATTCATGGCGTAGCCCGGCAATTCCGCAAACCCTGCTTCTTTGCGAGGTTCCTTCGCCATATTTTTCAAAGGAATGCCACAATCTAAATCCTCTTCCCAATCAATACCGCCTTCCGCGATCGGATTCACAAACCGAACGACACGGGAACCTTCCATCTTCGCCTTTGTCGATGAGAAATGAACCTCAGCCTCTCGCAATAGAGCAGGATGATATTCCACTCCATCTCCTTCACCCGCAAAGGGTGCAAACTGTTCAGTTACTCCCTTGCCAACGAGAGGTCTCTCCCCCTTCGGCGCAGCAGGTTCCGCTCGGCTCATCGCCATCGGATTCGCAGACGCCACCACCTTTTTGGCCCCTCCGCCCTCGAAAGCAGCCCGCTTCGGATCCATCAGCGTCTTGATCTGACGCCGCGTCAAAGGACCACGCAAGTAGCTCATTACCCAGCGCACATGAAAGACCGTAGGAGCCTCATCATGGACATTATTCATCAAGAAGACCCGTCCTTTCAGGCCCGAAAGCAATTCCCCCACTTTCGAACGGTTAAAGTTCGCTCCCCCCTCGCTCATCGCGCCTTCCAAACCATCGAGCACCCGCATTTTATCTCGTTCAGTTTGGAGCCGACCCAGCCACCACGTTCCGATATTTGAAAGCGCCTTATAATCTAAATCTACTGGGTTCTGAGTCGCCACCAGAACACCCAAGCCGAAAGCACGTGCTTGTTTGAGCATCGTCATCAGAGGCTTCTTACTGGGAGGATTCGAGACCGGTGGCAAGTAACCATAAATCTCATCAATGTAGAGCATCGCGCGCAAACTAGTCGTTCCACTCTGGGCCCGCATCCAACCCAACATCTGATTGAGAAGAATAGAGACAAAGAACATCCTCTCGGTATCACTCAAGTGAGCAATGGAGAAAATCGAAACCCGCGCCTTCCCTTCGGGGGTATACATCATCCGCTGAATATCCAAGGGAGGCCCTTCCAACCAAGTCGCAAAGCCAGGACTTGCTAACAAATTATTAAACTTAAGCGCTAATTTCTGACGATCCTTCTCACCATAAAAACTATCCACATCGATCACGCCCACTTTGCCAAATTGAGGTCGCTGAATATTTCGGATCAAAGATTCCAATGAAAGACTCTCCTCATTGTTCCAAGCATGTTGAAAAATAGCTCCTAAAAAAACGGCTTCCGGACTCTGAATCGGATCGGCATCCACCCCAACTAAAGAAAGTAATGAGGAAACAGTACTCTCAATGCGTTCCCCTACCACTTCGCCATCATCCATGACCTCAAAAGGAGGTGCATCCAAAGAACTCAAAATCGA
>CAZUEC010000183.1:0-5075 GCA_964618865.1 uncultured Roseibacillus sp.
CAAGCACTGCACGAACTCTCTGGCCGCCCTGCCGAAAAATTTGTCATCGTCAACTGCGCCGCCCTTTCTCCCCAGCTCTTAGAATCCGAACTTTTTGGTCATGAAAAAGGGGCTTTCACCGGAGCAAGCCAACGGCGCATCGGACGCTTCGAACAAGCACACGGAGGGACTCTTGTACTCGATGAAATCGGAGAAATTGACCCCGCAACTCAAGTCAAACTCCTACGAGTCCTTTCCGAACGCTCTGTCGAACGAGTGGGCTCCAATCACCCTATCGAAGTCGATGTCCGGTTAGTAGCTGCGACGAATAAATCTCTGCACGACTTAGTGGCCAAAGGAGAGTTCCGTGAAGACCTCTTCTTCCGACTGAATGTCCTAAAAATTGACATGCCCCCCCTACGAGCTCGACCTTCTGACGTCATTTTACTCGCCAACGCCTTTTTAAGAGAGTTTTCCAGCGAAAATAAACGCCCTCTCAAACCCCTAGCAGATGATTCTCTTACCCTACTCAAGAGCTACCCTTGGCCCGGAAACGTGCGAGAACTCCGCACCGCCATGGAACACGGAGTCATCATGTCAAATTCCGACCAAATCGAAGCCCGCCATCTTCCTAGCTTTGTAACTGACCGCGCAAAAGGCCCAAACATCCTGTCAGCACAGTCCAGAGACGAAAAGAGTCTTGCCCCCTTGGCCGAACTTAACTTGCATGCTCTGGAAGCCGATGCCATTGAGCGCGCGCTACAACGAACTGATGGCAATAAAACTAAAGCCGCAACTCTTCTTGGAATCAGCAGAAGAACCCTTCAACGCAAATTAAGTGACCCTCCGCCCAACAATTCTTGAACGTTTCCCACCAACTTTGTTTCTATATCAGCTATGAGTAATAATGGCCCTGCCAATCTCGCCACCGTCGCAATGCGAGCGGTCTTCTTCATCCTCATGGTAGCGATGGCCACCGCACACGTCACGGTCTTGTTCCGTGGACTCGACTCGCCACAAGGCATGGAGCAAGCAACTATCGGTCGGGAAGTCGCCCGTGGAAACGGACTCGTCACCAAATTCATTCGACCCGCCGCCATTCGCCAAAACCAAGAGTCCTCCAACAAGACCGGAACCCTCGCCGACGCTTGCTACAACACTTACCACGCCCCCTTACAACCCCTCTTATTAGGAGCCATTTTTCGAATGCAAGGAGCACAGGACTTCGAAGCCTATCGCCTTGACGAAAAAGAATACATATACAGCTTAGACCGTGTCGTCGCAGGGTTCTCCATAGTCTGCCTTCTGCTGGCTATCGGAGTCACCTACCTTCTGGTCTGTCGCATTTTTGACTCCGCAATTGCATCGACCACAGCCCTCCTCATGCTCTTTTGCGAACTTTTCTGGCAGGTTTCCATGAGCGGCCTTCCTCAAATGCTCATGCTGCTTCTATTCACCTGCGGAAACTATTTCGCATACCGAGCACTGGAAGCCAGCGAAGAAGGAGGATTAGCCCTAGTCCACGCTCTTCTCGCCGCCTTCTTCTTCTCTTTACTCTGTCTCACTCACTGGATCGCCATTTGGATTGTCATTGGCTACGCCATCGCTGCAGCAATCTTCATAAAACCAAGAGGAGTCGCCGGAATCATCGCCCTCTTTGCCGTAATTCTCGCCGTTATTGTTCCCATCATACAAAATGTCAAAATATCCGGGACTCCTGGCGGCACCGCCTTCCTAGTTTTATTTGAAGGACTCTCCGACTCAGAGGAATATGCTATGCGTAGCCTAGATACCGTTTCTCTCAACCTCCGCCAACTCGCCATTTACGTGGCCCGCTCCATGGTCAGTCAAACCAAAGACCTCTATGCCTACTTTGGAGCGATCCTCGCAGCCCCCATCTTCTTTGTTGCCCTTTTCCACCCATTCAAACGGGCAGTCATCAGTAACTACCGCTGGGTTCTCCTTATCATGTGGATTCCAGCCGTTCTTGGCATGGGTTTATTCGGTCTCAAGACTGGCGAAACATCCTCTAACCAACTCCACCTACTCTTCGCCCCCTTGATGGGCGCCTACGGACTCGCCATGCTGAGCATTCTCTGGTCTCGCCTCTCCTTTACAAAAACAAACCCCCTACTTGGTAATGCCCACCTCGTTCTCGTAGTTATTATTTCCGCAAGCCCCTTCCTACTTCGCATGCCTTTTGATGTCGTCGAAGCACTCTCAAATAAAGAACAGAACGCTCCCAACTATCCACCTTACGCCCCTAGCATCCTCGATGATGCCATCGTCGATTTTGCTAACGAAGACGAAATCATTGCCTCTGACCAACCCTGGGCCGTTGCTTGGTACACCGACCGGCATTCCGTTTGGCTCCCCCTAAAACTATCCGACTTCGAAAAAATCGAAACCATGGCCGACTCCGAAAACAGACCCATCGTCGGAGTATTGACCACCCCCATTTCCAGTGGAACCCGCCCCCTCAACGAAACCGCTAAATATTACGGCGAATATCTCAGCCTCATGCTAGATGGATGGGCCCTGCTCGCGACCAACTCCAATGAGCGCGAAATTGTAAGTAAAAAAGATAAAAACCTACAAACATTCTTTTCTCGCTATCCCTATCCAACTGTTCTCATTTGGCGTCAATCGCCAATGGTCTTTTACTCTTCTCGTAGCTTAGGACTCTGATTTATGGCCTCAAAAAAACAGCGTAAACAATCCTTCGAGAACTCACTGGAAGAACTAGAATCTATCGTGAATCGTATGGAGGAAGAAAATCTTCCTCTAGAAGCCCTGCTAACCAGTTACGAAAATGGGCAAGAACTTCTCAGCCATTGCCAAGATCTCATTCAGGATGCCCGCCAGCGTATTGAAGTGGTCCATCTCAAAAATCAAAGCTCCAAAGAGGGGGCAGAAAACAAGCTAGCCAGCGAACCCTCTACAGGTGACAATCCTACTTCTGAAGCCTCGTCCGATGACATCCGACTCCTCTAATTCTTCCCACGAACCTACCTCGCTACCCGATCCTGCCCTCCTTCCAAACATCAAATCCCCCGAAGATGTCAAGAAGCTCCCAGAAGATCAATTAGAAGGACTCGCTGCTGAGGTTCGCGACACTCTCATTCGCTCTCTCGCAAATACTGGTGGTCACCTCGGCCCCAACTTAGGCGTCGTCGAATTATCGATCGCCCTGCATCGAGTTTTCGAAACCCCTAAAGATAAATTTGTCTTCGATGTCGCCCACCAAGGCTACGTCCACAAAATGTTGACCGGCCGAGCCAATAAAATCGACACCATCCGACAATATCAAGGACTCAACGGCTTTCTCCTCCGCACCGAATCCGAGCATGACTCCTACGGTGCCGGCCACGCAGGCACCGCCCTCTCCGCCGCCCTCGGAATGGCTGCTGCCCGCGATCAACAAGGAGAAGATTCACATGTCGTCGCAGTCGCTGGAGATGCCGCCTTCACCTGTGGTCCCACCCTAGAAGCTCTCAATAACATCGCCGAAACAACCAAACGACTCATCGTCGTCCTCAACGATAACGAATGGTCTATCGACAAAAATGTGGGAGCCATTGCAAAACACTTTAACGCTCTCCAAACCCACCCTGGTTATTCCACCGTCCGCGACAAAGCCTCTGAGTTTGTCCAAAAAGTCGGAGGAGAATCAGTACGTAAATTCGCTCATAAAATCGAACGCTCCGCCAAAAACCTCCTCTTCCCCAACGTCCTTTTTGAAAAATTCGGATTACGCTACTTTGGCCCCATCGATGGGCACAACCTCGAACTGCTCACCCAAACCTTCGAATACCTCAAGAAACAGGATGAACCCGTTATCCTGCATATCATCACCGAGAAGGGACGCGGTTACCAACCCGCCCTCGAAAAACCAGGAAAATTCCATGGCCTCGGCCCCTACAACGTCAAAGACGGAGCGACCGAACCCGGCGCTCCCACTTACTCCGAAATCTTCGGCCGGAGCATCACCAATTTTGCGAAAAAAGATCCCAAGCTCGTCGCCATTACCGCAGCCATGCCCGGCGGCACTAAGCTCGACACCTTCAAACAAGAACTTCCCGAAAGATACTACGACGTCGGCATCGCGGAAGAACACGCAGCCCTCTTCGCCTCCGGAATGGCCACCCAAGGCATGCGACCCTTCTTAGCCATCTATTCCACCTTCATGCAGCGAGCCTTCGACATGATTGTGCACGATATTGCGCTCCAAAATCTACCAGTAAGACTCTGCATGGACCGAGGTGGACTCTCTGGTGATGATGGCCCCACTCACCATGGACTCTTTGATATTGGGTATCTCAGACACATTCCTGGACTCATTCACATGCAAGCCAAAGATGAAGAAGAATTCGTCGATATGCTTTGGACCATGGCCAACCATGATGAAGGTCCAATCGCAATCCGCTACCCACGTGGTGCAGGAACTGGCGCACAACCAAAAGCAGAGCCCGTCTTACTAGAAATCGGGAAAGGCGAACTGGCCAAAAGCGGAACCGACGTCTGCCTCATTGGGCTAGGTTCCATGTTCGAAATGGCAGAGTCAGTCTGCGAAGAACTCTCCAAGCAACATCTCTCGGTAGGACTAATCAACCCCCGCTTCATCAAACCTCTCGATGCCGAACTCATTCTAACAGAAGCTCGCAAAGCAAAAGTCATCTGCACTTTTGAAGACCATGTTCTCGCCAACGGTTTCGGGGCCAGCATCATCGAACTCCTTCACGAAAACGGAATCAATTGTCCCGTCGAACGCATTGGATGGCCCGACGAATTTGTCGAACATGGCAAACCCGACATCCTAAGATCCAATCATGGGCTCACCGTTGAAAATGCACTCGCCAAAATCCACTCTCATCTTCCCTCAGTCGCAGCTACCGCTTAAGCTCGACCTTTCAAAACAACCCCGTGAACTCCGAAACCCTCAAAAACAGCCTCGAAAAAGCCAGTGGACCAGCTCCGAGCGAACTTTCACCCGAGCAACAAGTTCTCTGGCTTGCCAAAGCCGGAGACTGGCATGGAGCCCACGATATTGCACAAGATCTCCCCGATCCTCACGGATCTTGGCTTCATGCCCACCT
>CAZUEC010000184.1:0-5050 GCA_964618865.1 uncultured Roseibacillus sp.
AGGCTTTCGATTTCAGGATTTGAAGCGTGAGATGCTAAAAAAACGGCTGGGAGAGAGTCGTTTTGTCTGAGAACGGCAGAGTTCGGGCTTTTCATCTGAGGGGCAAGACTGGTGGTTGAGGAGTGGGTGGGGGGTCTGAGAATGGTGATGAATTTTGGTTTTTTAGGGGATGTTTTGCAATTTTGAGGGGAATTTCTCGCAAGCGTTTCGTTTTTGAATAGTTTTGAGAGCAAGACGATATCATGAAATTTTTCATCACTCAATTGGGCTTAGGTTTTGCCGGTCTCGCTTTTGCTTTTGGTCATGCGAGCTTAGCAGATGGGGAAACTGAGGGAGGGCTTTCGGAGGAACAGAAAGTGCGTATCCCGCATCAGAGTCGGGAGATAGAGGGATGGACTGTGATGGTTGATGAGAGTTTGCTCGCTGGAGAATATGAGAAGCAGGGGGAGTTGGCCTTGCGAGTTCTTAAGCAACGTTTGAATCGAATTGTGATGCGATTACCGGAGGAGCCTCGTAAGGAGATGCAGAAGGTGATCATTTTTTTGGATCGTGCTCACCCTTTGGGAAATGCTCATTTTCATCCGAGTCAAGATTGGTTGGTCAGTCATGGCTACGATCCGGCGATGACGGAAGCGGTGCATATTACTCATGCCAATAGTCTTGTTAATGGATCTTCGCGTCCGATGGGTGGAAGCGTGGTTCTTCATGAGCTTGCGCATGCGTATCACTATCGGGTGCTGGGATTTGAGCATGCTGAGATTTTAGAAGGTTATGCGGCGTTCTGTAGTTCGGGAAAATTTGATACGGTCACCTATCCGGGTGGACGTCAGCGACCTCATTATGGATTGATGGATCACAAAGAGTTTTTCGCGGAGTTGACCGAGACTTTCTTTGTGGAGAATAATTCTTATCCTTTCAATCGAACTGAGCTCGCTCTTTACCATCCTGAGAGCTATCTTTTGATGGCTAAAATTTGGGGGGTTAAGGCTCCTGCTCCGAAGGGAAAGTGGTCTAAAGAACCAACGGCATGGGACTTGCGGATGTTGGCGACTGTGGCGTCGCAGCGGGGGGAGCATGAGAAGGCGATCAAGCTGGTTGCTCGGGCGAAGGAGCTTGAGCCAAAGAATGAGCGTCTTGATGCTTTATTGGAAAAGATCGAAGAGGAAAAGGCCGCTCTGGAAGTTCGGGAAGTCACTCAGTGAGCGATTTGAGGAGGGGGTATGGCAGTGGTCTTCTATAAGGGCTGAGCGTAAGTCGCGCAGCGGTTTTGCCAACCTGCATTCCAGCGCGCGTCTTTTCCCCCTGAGTTGGCGACTCGGCGGGCCATCACTTTTTTGGCGGCGTTGGAGAATTCGACTGCGGCGGCATGACCGGTGGCAGTGCCTTGCATTTCTTGAAGAACTTGAAGAAGTCCCCATCCTTGTCCGTTGTAGCGCTCTTGGGGGTTGATGCCTTCGCCTTTGAAGTTGACGTAGTCGATGAGGGCATATTGGCCGCTCGCGCTGGTAGCGGTGCGATCATAGTTGGCTTTGACACGTGTGGCATCGTTGCCGGCGGCTCGGAGGATTTTGGGTAGGGAGGCCCGGGATTTGGAGATAATGAAGTCGGTTTGAAGGGCGATGTTACCGGCGAGCCAATCACGGAGACCTGCGGTGCCCGCGCTGTTAAACTCTCGCTGAAAGGTGGCTTTGTTCGGCCAAGGAGCGCTCCGTGTCAAAGCGATCGCAGGAGGATTGGCTCTTTGTTGGCGCGCGTAGCTAATAAATTGTGGGAAGGATTCGGTGAAGGGACCACTTTTCCCGGCGGGATACCAGATAAAGTGACCGATCCCGAGAGAGGGAAAGCTTTCGCCATCGTTCCAAGCGGTGAGTCCACTTTGGGTGCCGCCGGATTCATTTTGCCAAATTTTGTTCCCAATGGTGGCCTTCTGGGCTGGACTCAAGAAGCTGCTGGAGGTCGCGATGGAGGCGGGGCGGTTTTGAGAGTTAGCCGGAGTTTGGGCAGGGCTTGAATTGCTGGAGGGGGTGCAGGCCACGAGGCTTGCAGCGATGACGGGAAGGAGGAGGGTTTTCATCGGTTTTGAAATAGCTCAAGGAATTGAGGGGCAAGAGTCAAGACGGCTTGAGGACAGCTCGTATTCAGGTAGAGTTGGAGAAATGAAGTTTGATTGGAATGCTCTGGGTCGGGAATTGATGACTTGGAGCTGGATGGATGGGGCGAAGTTGCTGTTGAGTGCTCTGGTTATTGTGTTGGTGACTAAGGTGCAGGTGGTGAATGACAAGCTTTCGGCCTTGTTGATTGCCTTGCCGCTCACTTCGCTTTTGGCCATGATTTGGATGAATAGCGAAAAGCAAGGAAGCGAACGCATTGCCAATCATGCGGAGGGTACGTTTTGGTTTGTGTTACCAACTCTTCCGATGTTTCTCGTTTTGCCTTGGATGCTGCGAAAAGGGTGGGGGTTTGGATGGTCTTTGGCAGCGAATTGTTTGCTGACTGTTGTCTTGTTCTGGATGATGGTTTGGTTTTTGAGAAAAATTGGAGTGAAGGTGATTTAAAGAAAGGATCAAGGGGGGTCATCCTTTTTTAAGTTCGGAAAATGAGGCTGATCTTTGTATGGCTTTTGGTGTGAAAGCTTTTTCTCTCTTTTTTTTCTCTTTTGGATTTCTGTTTGGTGATGAGAGTCCATCTCTTTCGAAGGATGGTTTGGTTTCTTCGTCCGAGGGTGAGGGGAAGACCGTTCTCCAGCAATTCCCTCGTAAAGCGGACGGGGATCTTTCGGTGGAGGTGAGTGGTGAGCTCAAGCAATGGCATGCGGTGACGCTGACTTTGGATGGTCCTTTTGCTCATGAGCTGGATTTGAATCCTAATCCTTTTACAGATTATCAGTTTGATGTTCTTTTCACTCACGAGTCGGGAGAGGTTCTGAGAGTGCCAGGTTACTTTGCAGCTGATGGGAATGCGGCTCAAACTTCGGCGCAATCGGGAACTAAGTGGCGAGCCCACTTTTCTCCATCACGGACGGGGCGTTGGAAGTATGAGGTGCTCTTTTTTGGAGCTCCCAATTTGATTGCCGGGGAAGAGAAGGAAGAGCGCTCAAATCAATTAGAGGGAATCGGTGGAGTTTTTGAGATCGCTCCGTCGGATAAGCAGCTGCCAGATTTTCGTGCTCGAGGTCGCCTGGCTTACGTTGGGAAGCACCTCTTGCAGTTTCAGGGAGATAAAAGTTATTTTTTGAAAGCAGGAGCAGACGCGCCGGAGACTCTCTTGGCTTTTTCTGATTTTGATGGCACGGAGGCTTTAAATAAAAAGAAAGGGCCTTTGAAGACTTGGTCTGCGCACAAGCAAGACTGGAAGGAAGGGGATCCAACTTGGAAAGAGGAAAAGGGAAAAGGGTTGATTGGTGCTCTGAACTACCTTTCAGGAAAGGGGTGTAATGCTTTTTCCTTTTTATCTTATAATGTTGATGGGGACGGTAGCAATGTTTGGCCTTTCGTGCACCCTAGAAAGAAATTTCACTATGATTGTAGTAAGTTAGACCAATGGAATATTGTCTTTAGGCATGGTGTTGAGAAGGGGCTTTTTCTGCACTTTAAAATGCAGGAAACTGAGATTGATGACAATCGAAGCGGCAAGAAGAGTAAGGTGCCTGCGGCATTGGATGATGGGGAGTTGGGGCCAGAGCGGAGGCTTTATTGTCGAGAGTTAGTGGCTCGATTTGGTCATCATCTAGCCTTGAACTGGAACTTGGGTGAGGAGAATACCCAGAGTAAAGAAGAGCAGTTAGCGATGGCGGGCTATATCCGAGCGATTGATCCCTATGATCATCACATTGTTGTTCATACTTATCCGAATCAGCAGAATAAGGTCTACAATGCTCTTTTGGGGAGTGAGGAGATTACGGGCGTTTCGCTACAAAATAGTTCTTTGTTTGACTGCCATAAGCAGGTGCTCAAATGGACTTCAAAATCTATCGCGAAGGGACATCCGTGGGCAGTTGCCTTTGATGAGCCTGGGGATGCTCAATTCGGCATGCCGGCTGATCCAGATTATCCCGGAATGAAGGCGAATGCTAAAGTGCCAAGTATTCATGACTGTCGAAAATACACTCTGTGGGGGGTTCTCATGGCGGGTGGAATGGGAGTGGAATATTACTTTGGTTACAAGTTGCCTCAGAATGATCTGCGTTGTGAAGATTGGCGTTCACGAGATCAGAGTTGGGAGTATTGTGGACATGCGCTTCAGTTTTTTCGTGATGAGAATATTCCGATAGAGGCGATGAAGAATCGCAATGATTTGATTGGAAATTCGAAGAACGATAATTCCAAATACTGTCTCGCAAAGGAAGGAGAGGTCTACTTGGTCTATCTTCCTACGGGAGGAGAAACTGAGATTGAGATTTCGGAGGGAGACTATGTCGTTTCTTGGTTCAATCCTCGCGCTGGTGAGATGAGCGAAGAAAAAGATTTCGCAGGAACTTTGCAAGCGCCGGATAGTGAGGATTGGCTTGCTCTTGTTAGGAAGAAGTAAGGTCGGTTTCGGAAGTGATTGCTAAGGGAGAAGGCAGGTTGTTTTTTTGCCAATTTCTTTTTCGTTGGATGTTGATAATGAAGAGGCAGCAAAAGCAGAGAGCGAAGAGTAAAAAAGAGAGAATGACTCCTTCGAGTAGAGTCCAAATAAGAACAAAAAGGGGAGGGAAATTTGGATAAGAAACGTGACTCAATCCCATCAGCTGTTCGGAAACAAAACTGAGACTCACTCCTGCGAGAAAACCGGCCCAATAATCGGGAAGAAAGAGGAGCAACGCCATGGCTTCTTCTCCGCAAAGAAGAAAAATTATGCTGATGACTGAAACGAAGAGCCGGATTTTAAGCGCTAATTTCAGTGTTTGGGAGAGGATACTCTTTGAGTTGTGAAATGGTTTTACGAAAGTGGTAAAAGCGGCGTAAGCGAGAATGAAGATTCCGATTCCAACGAGCATCGCAATCGTGTGATTGGCTAGTTTGAAGTACTTTAAATAAAAGCCTGCGATGAGAAAACTAGGAAGGGCAGT
>CAZUEC010000185.1:0-5037 GCA_964618865.1 uncultured Roseibacillus sp.
GTTTCAGAAGGCTCTCGAGCGGGCTGCGAAGAAGGCTGGTAATGGTGACCATGAATTGGGACAGGTTGCTCCGGCTCAACGGGTGGTTGATTTTTTGGAAGGGAGATTGTCTGAGAATTTACCGGAGACGAGTTATTTTCCGGGTTTAAAGAGTGCGCGTCTCGATGAGATTTTGCCGAAGTTTATCACACGACGCATGACGATTGGTCTGCAGAAATTTGGACGTCGTATGAGAGGGTATTTGAGTGAAGAGGCGTTGATGATTGGTTTTGAAACGCGGACGAGTTGTCCGGTGCGTATTCCACGTCGAGAAGAGACGTTGGAGCATCCCGAAGTGGTTAATTTGTTTCCTTGCGGAGAGGGTGCGGGTTATGCGGGAGGAATTGTCTCGGCTGCGTTAGATGGGATGAAGGTGGCAGAAGCGGTGGAAGCTAAGGTGAATCAGCGTTGAGTGGTGGGATGCTGATGCTTTTTATCGGAAGCTTTTTATTGAAAGAGGTCGCAGGATTTCTCCGGCGACCTCTTTTGAAAATTTGATGAGAGGAGGGTTATCCTTCTTCTTCGGTGCCTTTGACTTCGAGGCGAAGGAAGCAAGTGACATCGGCATGGAGGCGGATGTCGACTTCATGAGTTCCTGTGCTTTTGATGGGCTTATCGAGCTTGATGGTGTGGCGATCGATATTGATGCCAGCTTCTTCGAGCTTTTTGTGGATGTCCATGTTGGTGACAGAACCAAAGGACTTGCCGGTAGCTCCGGTTTCGAGAGTGAAAACTGGTTTCAGTTTTTTAATTTTAGAGGAAACTTTTTCGGCCTCGTTGAGGTCTTCGGTTTCGCGCTTTGCTCGTGCGGCGGTGAGTTCTTCTAAGTGCTGCTTATTTGCCTCGGTGGCTTCGTAAGCTTTACCTTGAGGGACGAGAAAGTTGCGAGCATAGCCAGATTTAACGGTGACAATGTCGGCTTCGGCGCCGAGGTTTTGAATTTTTGTGCGGAGAATGACTTCAGTAGTGGCCATGGTGAAAAATGTTTAAGGGCGCAGGGTGTAGGGACTCAGGGAGACGGGGTCAAGGTTTTTGAAGGCTGAAATTGTGGCTGTATTTGCTTTAAAATCAGGGTTTCTGTTTTGAGAGGTAGGAAGTGGCCAGCTTTGAGGAGATGATGGGATTGGGAAAATGATGGTTTTTTAACCGAAAAACGAGTTTTTAGAGATTGTGAGTTTTTTTGATGATTTGATGAAGGAGATGGGTGGTCCGGTTGCAGATCAACTGGGGAAAAGGGAGGGTTTGAGTGAATCACAGTCGAAGGGCATTCTAGAAGGGTTGGCTCCGATTGTTTTAGGAGGGCTCAAGCGGAAGCAGGAAGAGGGGGTCGACTTAGAGGATTTTGTGAGTGGTTTGGGAGGAAAAGAGGAGGTTTTGGATAATCCCAACGGTTTTTTCGAGGGTGCGTTAAATTTGGATATTGGGGCTGGCGGGATGTTGGGGTTGGAAAAGGGGGAGCAGGCGGTGGATGCGATTTCTAAAAAGACGGGAGTGGGAGCGAATGTGGCCCGAAAGGTTTTGCCGATGTTGGTTCCTCTTGTGTTGGCTTTTTTGATGCGAAAGGGAGAGCAAGATAGTGGAACTCCCGATCGGAAGTCGGGAGTGGGGGCGATTCTTGATCGTGATGGAGATGGAAAGATCCTTGATGATATTGCGGGAATGGTGCTGTCGGGCCAGCTGGGCCGACGAGGACGGGGAGGGCTGTTGGGAATGATCTTGTCTTTGTTTGCAAGACGTTAGGCGTTCGAACACGCTATTTGCTGCTGTAGTCCAGAGCGTGTTTTTTCATTTGAGCGGCCATTAGGGTGAGGGCATTCGCTCGGGTGGGGGCGAGGTGTTCTTTTAGGCCGGTTTGGTCGATAAAAGACATGTCGGCTTGCAAGATGTCATCTGGTTTTTGTCCATCGAGAACACGGACAAAGAGAGCGATCATTCCTTTGGTGATGAGGCTGTCGGAATCGGCAAGATAGGTGACGACTCCTTCGGCGGAAGATGAGGCTAACCAGACTTGGGATTGGCAACCTTTGATGAGGCGATCTGAGGTTTGGAGCTCGACGGCCATAGGGGAGAGTTTTTTGCCGAGATCAATTACGTATTGGTAGCGCTCGGTCCAATCTTGGAAGAGATTGAGTTCGTCGAGGAGTTGCTGCTGTTTGTCGGCAATCGTCATGAGATGAGCGTAACTAATACTACTTGGGTGAAAACTCAACGCGTTTTCGAAAAAGGGGGAGAATGGGAATGGTTGTTTTTTGAGTTTTGTAGGGAAAATGCTCAGCGGTCTAGTGGTAGGCGAATATTGACAATGGCGCCTCCTTCGGGGTTGTTTTCGATGGTGGCATTACCGCCGTGGAGTTGGGCGGCTTCGCGGACGAAGGTGAGGCCTAATCCAGAGCCTTTGCTACCGCTGTTTTTGGGGCGATGGGAGTAGAAGCGGTCGAATGCTCTTTCGAGGGCAAAGTGAGGGAAGCCGGGGCCGTGGTCGCGAACGGATAAGGTGATTTCTTTGCCGAAGGGGGTGAGGAAAATTTCGATGGTTGTTTTTTCCGGGGTGAAGTCGAGGGCGTTTTGGAGAAGGTTTTCAAGGGCGGCTCGTAGGATGTAATAATCCCCAAGGAAGGTGAGTTGTTGGTTTGGGAAAAAGACTTTAAATTTGACTGATTTGAGGCTGGCTTGAGATTGCAGAAGTTGAATTGATTCTTCGACTAGGTTTTGGAGGTTGATGGGTTCACGTTTTTGGAGTTCTGTTTTTCCCTCAAGAGTTGAAAGATGAAGTAAGCGATTGATGAGGCGCTCTGAACGTTCGACTTCGCTACGAATGTTGCCGAGAAAGCGAGCGCGTTCTTCCAATGGCATTTCTTCGTCTAACAATTCGGCAGAGCCACGAATAGCAGCGAGGGGAGACTTTAGTTCGTGAGTGAGAGTCTGGGTATAGTTCTCGACGTAAGAGCGACCTTCGAGGGTTTCGCGCATGTCGCGGAGAGCGTTGCCGAGGGAGTTGACTTCTTGGCCTTTTCCTAACAAGGGATAGGAGGGTCTTTCGCCGGCGGTGATGCGACGGGCGTATTCGGCAAGGCGTCCAATAGGACGATAGAGCCAGAATAAAACGGACCAGATGAGAAAGAGGATGGCGAGGGCGATCGCGATGGTGGGGCGAAGGATTTGACCTCGTCGTTTGTTAATAAAGGGGAGGAGTTCTTTTTGTGCTTTGTAAGCGGTGGCGACTCCAATGATTTTTCCTTGGAAGCGAATGGGGGCTCCGACGTACATGATGGAACTGTTGGCATCGTTTTCGTTCACTCTGCTTGAGCGGGCGCCGTATTTTCCTTGTTTTGTTTTGTAGACGTCATGAAAGACGGAGAGGTTTTGTCCGAGACGTTCTTGTTTGGAGTCGAAGACGACGATGCCTTCGTGATTAGTGAGGTAACATTCGAGTGAGACTCGGGTTTTTTCTTTTACGAAGATGGTGGCTGAAAATTCTCGCTGTTGAGCATAGGTATAGGTGTCTTTGAAGGTGAGGAGGAGTTCGGGGGAGAGGGTGTCGCTTGTCAGTTGAGCTTCGGCTGAGGAGGCAAAGAGATGGGCGGCGTCTACCATTGCTTCTTCGGTGGCTTGTAGAGTTTGAGTCTCGAGGTCCTTCAAGAGGTAGTCACAGAGGCGGAAAAACCCTAAGGCCAAGATGGCGGCGATCAGAATCAGAGTGAGCCGAGTGAGACGCATGATTGGTTAGAAGGTGAGGCAGTAGCCAAGGCCTCGTCGAGTTTGAATGGGATCGTCATGCTCGGGGGCGGCTTTTCGGATTTTGGCGCGTAGGGTTTTGATGTGGGCGTCGATGGTGCGATCCATGGCTGAGCCGGGATCGTCCCATGCTTTCATGAGGATTTGATCACGGGTAAAGGTGCGTCCGGGTTGGGAGAGAAAGAGGGCGAGAATTTTGTATTCATGGGCGGTGAGGTTCAGGGGGTGACCGAGGCAGAGAATGGTCATCGCGTCAGCTTGGTGCTCGAGAAAGTTGGTTTGAGAGTTGTTTTCAGAGTTTCCAGGAGCAGGCGGATGATTTCCTGCTCGTCTGAGAATGGCTCGGATGCGAGCGACGACGGCTCGAGGGGAGAAGGGTTTGGTGACGTAGTCGTCGGCTCCGAGTTCGAGGCCGAGAACTTGGTCGATTTCGGAATCGCGGGCGGTGAGAAAGAGAACTGGAATCTGGGAGAATTCACGTACCTGTCGGCAAACATCAAAGCCAAGAATATCGGGCAGTCCAATATCGAGGAGGAGGAGGTCGCAGGCGTTGTTTTGTAACCATTCGATGCCATCGAGGCCTGTCAGAATATGATGGGCTTCAAAGCCTTCGGTTCGGAGGGCATAGAGGATGGTGTCCGCGATGGCGGATTCGTCTTCAATGAGAAGGACGGTGGGCATGATGGAAGAGTCTTGAATGATGACTCTCGAAACCAGCCTTTTATGGGACAGGGTGGCTTTAGGGAAGTTTTGGGGCTCCGTAGGCGAAGCCGATGGTGGCGTTTTCGAGAGGTTCGGTGGAGTGGTCGGAAAGTGATTCTAGGACAGCCTGTGTTCGTGTTTTCCCCGTGGGGGGATTTTGCATCGCATCGAGGGCCTTTAGGAAGGCGGGGTGTCGAAAGTCGGCGGTTCCTTCCATGCGATCGAGACGGTCGAGAAAGGATGCGATGTCGATGAGTTTGGCCCGGGAGTCCATGAAGTGAAGATCTTGAATTTCGCCTTTAGTCATACCGTATTTTGAAAGACTTTCAGAGGAGAAGCAAGAAGAAGGTTGATGTGACTTTCAAGAATTTGATTTCAGAAAGTTGAGGGCTTCTTTGAGTATGGGATCGGTCCATTTTTCGAGTTCGGCAATGGTTTCGGGGGAAGCGGATTTCCGAATTTTGAATCGTTCGAAATTGGCTAAATCTTCGTTAGTCACGGTGACTGAGAGGTTGGGTTCAATGCCTACTTGATGTGGGGTCCGGCCAGAAGGGGTATGAT
>CAZUEC010000186.1:0-5020 GCA_964618865.1 uncultured Roseibacillus sp.
ATTTCACCTCAGTCATTTCGGCAATCTCATCTAGAAAACGGCCTAGACCGTCACGTCAAAGACAGAAATAAAAAATTTCACGAAATACAATCAGTAATGCAGGCCCTAAGGGCTGCGCTATCGTGGCTGAGCATTGACCCTGACTCATTTCCTCCATACAAAAGCCGCCAGCAAAATCCATCTCACTACTATGCAGTATAAACGCCTAAAACCCATCACTGCCGCTCTCATTTTGATGAATAGCGGTCCTCTCTACGCCGAAATCTACCAAGAAGGCTGGATTGACCGTAATAAGAACGGCGAAAAAGACGCTTACGAAAACCCTGAACTCTCAACCGATGAGCGCATCGCCGACCTCCTCGGCCAGATGACCATGGATGAAAAGACCGCTCAAATGGGAACGATCTATGGTCACAAGCGAGTTCTCAAGGACACTCACCCCACTGAAAAGTGGAAAGAAGAGGTCTGGAAAGATGGCATCGGAAACATTGATGAGCACTGCAACGGCGTGCGCGGGGTGAACATCATGACTGGCCATGAGGAGCACGCCGATCTCCTCAATATCATCCAGCGTTGGTTCATCGAAGAAACTCGACTCGGTATTCCAGTTGATTTCACCAATGAAGGAATTCGAGGAGTTTGCCACAGCAATGCCAGTAACTTCCCAACCCAAATTGGAGTGGGTGCCACTTGGGACAAAGGTCTCGTGCGGCGCATTGGCGAAATCACCGCCAAGGAAGGCAAGTCCCTCGGCTACACCAATATCTATTCTCCCATTCTCGATGTGGTGCGTGATCCTCGTTGGGGTCGTACCATCGAATGCTATGGCGAGTCCCCTTACCTCGTTGGCGAACTCGGCAAGCAGCAATGCCTAGGCATTCAGTCGCAAGGCATCGCTTCTACCGTTAAGCACTTTGCCACCTACAGCACCCCGAATGGTGGGCGCGATGGCAAGGGCCGAACCGATCCACAGATTCCCTTCCGCGATATGCACCAAATCTTGATGCACCCCTTCGAGAAGGTCATCACTGAGGCCAAGCCATGGGGTGCGATGAGCTCTTATAACACTTATGATGGGGTTCCCGTTACTGGCAGCCCTTACTTCCTAACCGAACTCTTGCGCGACACCTATGGCTTCAAGGGCTATGTCGTCTCCGATAGTGGTGCGGTCTCTCGTCTCGAAGCGCAGCACAAGACCGCCCAAGACTGGGAAACCGCTATTGTCGATGCCGTAAATGCGGGCTTGAACGTGCGCACCAACTTCCAAGATACCAAGAAATTCGTCCTTCCTCTTCGTAAAGTAATCGCGGATGGCCGCATTAGTGAAGAGACCATCAACTCACGTGTCAGCGATATTCTCCGAGTGAAGTTCGAGCTTGGCCTCTTTGACACCCCCTTCGTCGACCCTCAGAAAACAAAGGAAATCATTCACACTGCTGAAAACGAAGCCGCTACTCTCGAAGCGGCACGCAAAGCAATCGTCTTGCTCAAGAACGATGGCACTCTCCCCCTCGACCCTGCTGCCTACGGCACCATTTTAGCGACCGGACCTTGCGCGGCCGACGTCGTGCCCATGATCAGCCGTTACGGTCCAGGTGCTTCTGATGTCATCTCTCCACTCGCTGGGCTGCAGAATTACTTCGGCGAAAAAGCTGAAATTCTTCACGCAGAAGGTTGCCACTACTTCGACGAGCGCTTCCCCGAGTCCGACATTCTAGCCGGCCCTATCACTGATAAAGACCAAGCCAAAATCGATGAGGCCGTCAAACTCGCTGAGAAATCTGATCTGATTATCGCTTACCTCGGTGATACCCATGACACCGTAGGCGAATCAAAAACTCGTCTCAGCCTGAACCTCCCAGGCCATCAAACCTTACTCGTGCAAGAACTAGCCAAAACAGGCAAGCCTGTGATCGTGGTCTTAATGCCCGGACGAGCCACTTCTATTAATTGGATTCACCAGAACATTCCGGGCGTGTTGTGCGCTTGGCATGGTGGCGAGAAGGTGGGTCAAGCAATCACCGAAACTCTCTTTGGAGACTACAATCCTGGCGGCAAGCTCCCCATCACCTTTCCCAAAAGCGTAGGTCAAATCCCTCTTGCCTTCCCACATCGCAATGGTGCTTGGGGCGGTCAGAGTAAAGGCCACGATCCGAACGGCTGGGGAACCTCTAGGGTGCGCGGTCCTCTCTACCCTCTTGGCCACGGCCTGAGTTATACTACCTTTGATTATGGGAAAGCCACAATCACCCCCGCCGCTGCTACCGCAGACCAAGACATCACCATTAGTTGCGAAGTGACCAATAGCGGTAAAGTCGATGGCGATACCGTGGTTCAACTTTACATTAAGGACGAAGTGGGCTCCGTAGCTCCCTTCGAAAAAATCCTTCGTGGTTTCGAGAGAGTTCCCTTAAAAGCCGGAGAAACAAAAACGGTCACTTTCACCATCAATCCCAAGCGCGACCTCAAGTTCTTAGACTTAGACAACAAGTGGATTGTAGAACCTGGCAAATTCACTGCCATGATCAGCGAATCCTCTAGCGAAGAGGATATCAAGCAGAGCGCCGAGTTTACGATTCAGTAGGCGTTTTCACATCAATTTGGATTGCGGAGACCTCCCTCCGCGATCCAATTTCCATCTTTTCGAAAAAAGTCGATGGACCAAGAGCTTTTGGACCGTATTTTAGGTCAACTTGAAAGCCGCTTTCCTTAGTCTTCTCCTCACCTCCTCCTTAGTCGCGCAAAATGGCGACCACGGACATGCCAATATGTTTCCGGTTGTTCCGGAAGAGGTCATCCCTCCTGCTCCTGTCTTAACCGTGGAGGAGGCCTTGAAAACCTTTACCCTCGCGGATGGGTTCGTCATCGAGGCTGTCGCGGCCGAACCTCTCGTGGAAAAGCCCGTTGCCCTCAAATTTGATGGGGATGGCCGCATGTGGGTGGTCGAGATGAAGGGCTACATGCCCACCCTCGACGGGGAGGGCGAAGAGATTCCCCAGGGCCGCATTGCGGTTCTCGAAGATACCGACAATGATGGTCAGGTCGACAAGCGCACTGTCTTTCTCGACAAAATCCTCCTTCCTCGCGCAATCGCTCTCGTCAAAGACGGAGTTCTCATTGGCGACGAGCACCACCTCTACTTTTGTAGTCGCAAAGGCGCCGAACGCACCTCCGAGCCAGAGGTCGTGGACAACAAATTTGCACCTTCGGGCAATGTCGAACACAAGCCGAACACCCTTTATCCTCATCTCAATAACTGGCTCTATTGCGCCAAGAGCGACAAACGTTATCGCTGGACGGATGGCAAACTCCTCAAGGATAACACCCAATTTCGCGGCCAATGGGGCGTGAGCATGGATAATTTTGGACGCCTCTATCATAACAACAACTCCACCATTCTGCGTGGAGATCGGCTACTCCCTGAAACCATTGAGTCTAACCGCAAAGCCAAGCTCCGAAGCGAAACTTCCATTCAGATCGGCTCAAACAGAGTCCATCCTGCCCGCGTGACTCCCGGCGTCAACCGAGCCTACATCGCCATCTCTAACGGGTATGACACCAACACTCTCGACCCCGAAACTCATAAGCTCATCAACACCACTGCTTCCTCAGGTATCGATTTCTATCGCGGAGACCAATTCCCCACTTCTTGGAACGATGTCGCCTTCACATGTGAAGCGGTTGTCAACCTGATCAAAGCCACTCGCGTCACTGCAAACGGGCCCAAGCTAACAGGCAAGCACGTCCTCCCCGACTCTGAGTTCCTCGCTTCCACCGACGAGCGTTTTCGTCCCGTCAATATTTACACCGCCCCTGACGGCTCCCTCTACGTAGTGGATTACTACCATGGCCTGATTCAGCACAAAATTTTCATGACCTCGTATTTGCGCAAACAATACGAGTCCCGCGACCTACAAACTCCCTCCTTCGGCCTTGGCCGCATTTATCGCATTCGTCACAAAGACAAACCTCGTGGTCCGCAACCAAAATTACTAACCGCATCCTCGGACGAATTAGTAAAAACTCTCTCTCATCCTAACGGTTGGTGGCGAGATACCGCGCAACGGCTCCTCGTAGAACGAAATGACCCCGCAGTTACGCCCGCCCTTGCAGAACAAATCGTAAAGCAACCCAACTTAGAGAGCGTGCATCACCTCTGGACTCTGGCAGGCATGAATCAACTCACCGCCAGCACCCTCACTTCTGCCCTTCTAACGGCGGAAGAAGTTCTCATTCCCCACCTCCTAACAGCAGCCCCAAACCTCTCCGAATCCGAACGACTCGCTATCGCAAAAATTTGTGTTCAGCGAGATCTGGAACCAAGCCCTTATTTAGCCAAGCTCTTTCTTTCACTTCCCAGCCCCGAAGCGACCAAGGTCTTGGCTGACTACCAGAAAAACGTTCTCAGCGCACCCTTTGCACCCGAAGCTGCAGCCTCTAGCTTGCTAGCACAAAAGATCACCGATTTCCCCAAAACGAACACCAAGCTCGATTACTACCTTCGCAAATTTTCAGGAAACTCCAAAGTCCTCACCCCAGAAGAACGGCTTTCGGGAGAACACCTTGCTTCTTTTAAGCGCGGCAAAGCACTTTATAGCACCAAAGCAGCCTGCATCGGTTGCCACGGAGCAAACGGAGACGGCATGCCCAACTTGGGTCCGCCCCTCGACGAATCCGAATGGGTCACCGGAGATCCCGACCGCTTAATCAGCATTCTACTCCACGGCCTCCAAGGGCCAATCAAGGTCAACGAGATCAATTACAAGCCCTTGGCCGCGATGCCTGGACTCTCGATGAATCCCACCATCAAAGACAAGGACCTTGCCGATATCATGACCTACATCCGAGCCGAATGGTCTAACGTCTCGAGTCCAGTCACCGAGGAAAACGTCTCCCTCGTGCGCGAAGCAACTCGAGATCGAGAAGGCCGCGTCTACACCGCGAAAGAATTGCAATAGCTTACAGGCAGAACCTAGAATCCTCTCCAGCCCTCATGAAAATTCTCTACACCATCCTTCTC
>CAZUEC010000187.1:0-4993 GCA_964618865.1 uncultured Roseibacillus sp.
TTTGACCAAGACAACCTCGGCCATTCCACCAGATAGATTAGTTCATTGGTATTAGCTATCGAAAAGTCCTTTTAGAAACCATTCGAGAGCTTGCCAGGATGTTTGGTCTGCTTCTTTTTGGTAGGCGATGTTGAGGCCGTGTTCTTTGCCGAGGGCGGTGGCCCCGGGGTTGCTGAAGCCGTGCACTGCTCCGGGGAGGTTGAGGAAGGTGAGGTTGGCTTTGCGTTGAGCGCTTTTTTCCATGAAGGAGGAGATGGCGGTGGGGGGGATGAAGGCGTCTTCGGCTCCGTTGCAGACGAGGAGGCGTGCTTTGAGGGGGGTGTTTCCTTCGGGGAATTGGATGCCGAGTGCGCCATGGAAGGAGGCGGCTCCGACGAGGCTTTCGAGGTCGAGGGCGGCCATTTGGAGGGAGATTTTTCCGCCCATGCAGTAGCCGATGGAGACGATTTGGGTGCTGTCGACTTCGGGTCGTTCTTGAAGGGTTTTCATGCCGGCGAGAAAGCGTTCCTTCATGACGGGGAGTTTGGCAGTGGCTTCTTGGGCGAATGAGCCGGCGTCTTTGGGATGAGTGGTGGCTTTGCCTTCTCCATACATGTCGACGGCGAGGGAGGCGTAACCGAGTTGGGCGATCATGTCGGCACGCTTGCGGGCGTATTGGTTATGACCCCACCATTCGTGGACGACGATGACGCCGGGAACGGGGTTGTCAGCGGAGGCTCCTTCGGGGAGGGCGAGGTATCCGTGAGCGGTGACGTCTCCGGCTTGGTATTTGATTTCGGTTCCGGCGAAAGCGGTTAGAGCGGTGAGGAAGAGGAGGGCGAGTGTTTTCATTTCAGGGAGAAGGTAATGGCTTTTTGGTTTTTTTGAACTGGAAAGAGATGAAGTTGGGTTCGGATGGAAGGTTCGTTCTTTCCGGCTTGGCCGGGGGCAGCATGTCCGATACTTTTTGCTCCAGCTTGAAGACGCCATCCCTTACGCTTGAACCTATTTCGAAAGTCTCTGGAGCAGTGACTCTCCCTGGATCCAAAAGCGTTTCTAATAGAGTGCTTCTGATGTCGGCTCTCGCTCAGGGAGAAAGCAAGCTCACCAATGTTCTCCGCAGTGACGATACGCGACATATGCTCAATGCTCTAGAAGCACTTGGGGTGACGGTGACTCCCGGGGCGAAAGATACTGAGTTTCTCGTCAATGGTTTGGGTGGCCCTTTTCGTTCTTCGGAGAAAGTGACGCTCTTTCTTGGGAATGCAGGGACGGCGATGCGTCCGCTTGCGGCAGCACTTGCGCTTTCGCCGGTTCATGCCGTTCTCGCGGGAGAGCCTCGCATGGAGGAGCGGCCTATTGGGCATTTATTGGAGAGTCTTCTCGCCCTGGGGGCGGAGATTCGTTGCCAAAAGACGGAAGGCTTCCCCCCACTCGAAATTCTGGGAAAGACTTTGGCAGGAGGGCAAACTTCGATTAATGGTTCGGTTTCGTCGCAGTTCCTGACGGCTCTTTTGATGGCCGCTCCCTTGGCGGAGGGCGAGGTCTCGATTGAGATAGAGGGGGTCTTGGTTTCGAAACCTTACATTGATATTACGCTCGCGTTGTTGGCTGCCTTTGGGGTCCACGTCACGCATGAGAACTACGAAAAATTTCATATTCAGGGCGGACAGCGGTATCAGTCGCCGGGAAGTTTTCTGGTGGAAGGGGATGCGTCTTCGGCTTCCTACTTTTTGGCAGCCGGAGCGATCAAGGGGGGCACCGTGACGGTCCATGGAATCGGGAAGAATTCGCTCCAAGGGGACACTGCTTTTGCCCATGTGTTAGAGGAAATGGGGGCGGCGGTGACTTTCGCAGAGGATTCTGTTTCGGTGACAAGGCAGGGGCCACTGCGGGCCGTTGATCTAGACTTGAATCACATTCCCGATGCCGCCATGACTTTGGCGACGGCCGCGCTTTTTGCAGAAGGCACGACTACGATTCGGAATATTGAGAACTGGCGGGTGAAGGAGACTGACCGGCTCACTGCAATGGCGAATGAGCTTCGTAAAGTGGGTGCCCTAGTCGATGAGCGTCAGGATTCTCTCTCGATTACGCCGCCTGCGGAGCTGACCCATGCCGAGATCGAGACCTATGACGATCATCGCATTGCGATGTGTTTTTCGTTGGTGGCGCTTTCCGATACGCCGGTGACGATTTTGGATCCAGGCTGCACCTCGAAGACTTTTCCTGACTACTTTGAGAAACTGGCTTCTCTTGTTTCCTGAGGCCGAGTGAAGGAGCCAAGGTGGAGGCTGGCGTCGAGAGCTTCTTCTGCTAGATTTTTTTCAATGAGGGAGATTTTATTAGCCAATGAGACCTTCGAGATGGCGGCGAGCCAGTTTGATCGAACTGCGGAATTTTTGGAATTGGATGAGGGCGTGCGGGAGCGGTGTAAGTGGCCGAAGCGGATGCTGTCGTTCTCGATGCCGGTGCATATGGATGATGGGCGCACGGAGGTTTTCTTTGGGCATCGGGTGCAGCATCATCTTTCGCGTGGTCCGGTGAAGGGGGGGATTCGTTATTCGCCTCATGTGGAGTTAGGGGAGGTGGCGGCGTTGGCGATGTGGATGAACTGGAAGTGTGCCTTGATGCGTTTGCCTTATGGGGGAGCGAAGGGAGGGGTCGCTTGCAATCCGCGTGAGATGTCCTTGGGTGAACAAGAGCGGCTGACCCGTCGTTTCGCGCAAGAGCTCTTACCCTTCATCGGAGAAGATATTGATATTCCGGCTCCGGATATGGGAACCAATGCCCAGACGATGGCTTGGATTGTGGATACGGCTTCGACGCAGGCGGGACGGTTAACGCCGGGGATTGTGACGGGGAAGCCGTTAGAACTTCAGGGTTCGGAAGGTCGGACGCAGGCGACGGGGCATGGAGTGGCTTTTACTGCGACTCGGGCTTTGAGTCGTTTGGGAAAAAATTGTGAGGGAGCAACGGCGGTGGTGCAGGGATTTGGTAATGTGGGTAGTTATGCGGCGGAGACGTTGATGTTTGATGGGGTGAAGGTGAAGGGGGTTTCTGATGTTTCGGGAGCGGTATGGAATGAGAATGGGCTTGATATTTATGCGCTTCGCGAGCACGTCGTGGAGACGGGAGGGGTGGCGAATTTTAGGGAGTCCGAAGCGATTGATCCTAGGGAGATGATGGTTCAGGAGGTGGATATTTTGGCTCCTTGTGCGATGGAGCGGGCGATTGATGAGGAGATGGCGAAGCAGTTACGCTGTAAGGTGCTTGCGGAGGGGGCGAATGGTCCGACTACTCCGGATGCTGATGCTGTGATCGAGGAGCGAGGGGATATTTTTTTGGTTCCTGATGTGATGTGCAATGCAGGGGGGGTGACGGTGAGTTACTTCGAATGGGTGCAGAACTTGCAGCGTTTCTCTTGGACGGAGCGGGAGGTGATTTCGAAGTTGGAGACGCAGTTGGCAGCCACTTTTGATCGTTTGGTGGCTTTTGCAGAGGAGCGCCAGTGTGGCCACCGGGTGGCGGCGTTGGCGTTGGGAATTAAGGAGGTGGCGGAGGTGAAAAAGACGCGTGGATTGTATCCTTAGGACTTTTTTCCGAGCTCATTTAATAAAGGGTTTTGCGAGGTTCGACGGTCGGTTTTTTTCCGTCGTTGGCGTCTTTGACTTTTTCGAAGTCGCCTTCTTCGCAGCAACGAACGAATCCTTCGGCATAGCATTTGAGTTTATCCCAATGTTGACGGATGTCGGCGGATTCTTCGCTGTCGATGGAGTTGTCGAGGGCTGCTTGGGAGATTCGAGAAAGGAGAACTGAAAATTGAGATACGATTTCGTTAGTAGCGGGCAGGTATTCAAAGCCTTGCTCGCAAGCGGAATCAGGATTGCGAACGAAGTAGCCATCAGATTGAGCGCAGAGCCATTCGATGATGCTTTGGTCTTCGGTGAGGCGGACGATCTCCATTACGCGATCTAGGGGGTTGCGCGAGCCGGATCCGGAGGCGGATTGTTCTTGCGCCCATTTGTAAACGAGAGAGAGAGAGACTCCGAGTTCAGCGGCAATGGCTTTGGGAGATGTTTTTTCGAAGGCGTCCTTTAACACTTCGTGTGATTCCATAGTTAAGGTTTAGCTGGAGAGGCCTTGGGGGGGAAGGATGTTTTCTTTTTTTGGTATGAGGGATGTTGGGCATGGGGGAGAAGGGGTAAGGAGGAGGCATGAAAAAAGCCGATCCCAGAGATGGGATCGGCTTTTGTGAATTAGAGAGAAAGAGTTCGGTTACTTTTTGGTGATTTCGAGTAGTTCAACCTCGAAGACGAGGGTGGCTCCAGGGCCGATTTTTGGAGGAGATCCTCGGTCGCCGTAGGCGAGGTCGGAGGGGATGTAGAATTTGTATTTGGATCCTACGGACATGAGTTGAACCCCTTCGGTCCATCCTGGGATGACGCCGTTGAGAGGGAAGTCGATGGGTTGTTTGCGTTCAACGGAGCTGTCGAATACGGTGCCATCTAGTAGGGTGCCGTGATAGTGAACTTTGACGGTGTCGGTGGCGGCAGGTTTGTCGCCTTCGGCGGCGGTGAGGACTTCGTATTGGAGGCCTGATTCGGTTTCGGTTACTTCTTCGCGTTTTTTGTTTTCTGCGAGGAATGTTTCGGCTGCTTTTTTGTTCCCCATGGCGGCTTCGGCTTGTTTTGCAGCGGCTTTGGCCTGCATTTCTTGCTGAAATTTGATCATGAGTGCTTGCTGTTCTTCTTGTGCAATCTGCGATTCAGCGCCGCTGGCGGCTTCCTTGAGGCCGGCGAAGAGGAGGTCGAGATCGACTTGAAGGTCGTCAGTTTTGATACTTTGGCCGATGTCGCGTCCAATGAGGTAGGCGACTTTTTGGTCATCGTTTTCGAATTTGATCTCTTCGGCGAAGCCGAGAGGAGTAAGGGCGGCCATCATGAGGCCCGCGGACAGGAGTGATGTTCTCATCGCAGGCACTTTCGGGTGGGGGTGGCAGCCGGTCAAACTC
>CAZUEC010000188.1:0-4947 GCA_964618865.1 uncultured Roseibacillus sp.
ATTTATACGTAAATTACTTATTTTAAGTGTTTTTCGAGTTTATTTAATTTGTCTAAAATTTGAATCGTAGGGTTGGCAGGATTGGTTGAGGAGTATAGTCTTGAAGAGTTCGGTGGGGGGAACTTTCGAGTGACTTCGGGTGCCGACTTTTATTGATTTTGGAATTTTTTGATAAAATCAAGCGAGAGCGTCTTGCGCGACGGGGATTGTCTTCGGGCAAAAAGCGTCGTACTCAGGATGATCGCTATGTGACCGAGTCACTGGAGAGTAGCCACGGGGTGCGGCTCGCTATGTATGGGGGGATGTGGTTGATTGTGGGTTGGTTGGTGACTTTTGCTCCGGGAGGAACCTTTGAAGGGAAAATGGTAAAGGGGTGGGCGGTCAGCTTTGTTGTTTTGGCGGCAGTGGCTTTGATTTTTCATTTCAATTATCCAAAGACATCTGCGCGGAGTAGTAAGACTCTTCTGGTTGTGGGAGGCTTTCTGGGGCAGCTCTGTATTATTCGTGCTGTGATGCTTCTCAATCCAATGCTTGGGGTTTTGGTTCTCCCTGTGGCGTTGATTCCACTTTTTCATTCTGTGCTCTTGGGGCAGCGGGTGGGAACTTTTTCGGCTATCTTTACCGCGATATTAGGTGCTTTGCTGATGGAGCCTGGGCAGGCAATGCAGTTTTTAGCTTTTTCATTGGTAGCGAGTTACACTGGAGTGCTTGCGACGCGGAAGGTGAAGAAGCGAGGTCGATTGCTTCGGGCTGGATGTTACGTGGGGCTGGTGAGTGTGGTGGTGGGCATTTTTTTGGGGGGGATAGATTATCGTGGGTTGTGGAGCGGGGCGGAAGCTTTCCAAGTCTTTCTGACTCAGGTGGGAATCACCTTCGGAGTTGGTTTGCTTACGGGAATGGCGGTGAGTGCGATTCTTCCGATTTTAGAGGGAACTTTTTTACTGACTACCGAGATTAGTTGGCTGGAAATGAGTGATTTGAATCACAAGCTTCTAAAGCGGATGCAGTTGGAGGCTCCGGGGACGTTTCATCATAGTTTGATGGTGGCTCAGCTTGCGGAGGCGGCTGCCGAAGCGGTGGGTGCGAATTCTTCAATGTGTCGTGTTTGCGCTTATTTTCATGATATTGGGAAGTTGAATAAGCCGCTTTATTTTGTGGAAAATCAGGTGGAAGGAAATCCCCACGATGAGCTCACTCCTACGATGAGTGCATTGGTGATTGTGGCCCATGTTAAGGATGGGGTGGATATGGCGATTAAAGAGAAATTGGCGCCAGAGATTATTGATGTGATTCAGGAGCATCACGGGGATTCTCTCGTTTACTATTTTTACCGTAAGGCTCAGGAGCAGGAGAGAATGCAACGCGAGGAGACTGAAGATGGTAAGATGATTCCTGATGAGGAAATGGTGGATGTTGATCGTAAAAACTTCAGTTATCCCGGCCCCGTTCCTCAGACGCGTGAAAGTGGAATTATTTCACTAGCGGATGCGGTGGAAAGTGCTTCTCGCAGTATTGATAAGCCCAATCCGACAAAGATTCGGGCATTGGTGGATGATATTGTTTTGGGACGAATTAAGGATGGTCAGCTCGATGATTGTGGACTGACTTTAAGTGACGTGAAGGTGATTCGAGAGGTTTTTTCGAAGACGCTGCGTAGTATGTTACATACGCGTATTGCCTATCCGGATGAGAAAAAGAAGAAGGGTAAAAAGGCTTCACGTAAAGAGAGTCCCAAAGGCGAGGAAGTCGAGAATGTGGTGCCGGTTGAGGAGTTAGAGCGACAGCGTAAGGCGGGAGGAAAGTAAATGCCGACGGCGGAACTCTTTGTTCATTCTCAAGGTTGTCTTGAAGAGTCTGATTTGGAATGGCTTAGTGGACGTTTGAATCGAGTGCTCGAAGAGGTGATGAGAAGTCATCCTGGGAGTGATTTGGAGGCTTTGGAAGAGTTGGAGTTGTCCTTAGTGGATGATGCCACGTTGGCGGAAGTTCATGGGGAGTTTCTCGATGATCCAACTTTTACGGATGTGATTACTTTTCCACATGGAGAACTCTTAGTAAGCGTTGAGATGGCGGAAAAACGAGCAGAAGAATATGGCAAAGGTGTTCGGGGAGAGGTGTTTCTATACATAATTCATGGATTGCTTCATTTAGCAGGGTATGATGATCATGAAGAACAGGAAGCAACCGCAATGGCGGTAGAGCAGGAGCGGATTTGGGCAAAATATTCTTGATGTAGAGAAAGAATGAGAGGGTTGTGCTGAGGATTTCCTGAGTGGACAGGACAGATGAGGACCTTGAAAGGCCTTGCATCTCGCTATTTTCCTTGGCATGGCGAAAGTCTCGACGGGAGTTCGGGAAAAGCATTGTGAACAAAAAGTCGATCAAGGAGGAGTGGTTTTCGAATACACGGGCAGACATTCTTGCGGGCCTTGTGGTGGCACTGGCTTTGATTCCAGAGGCGATTGCGTTTTCGATTTTAGCGGGGGTTGATCCGAAGGTGGGACTCTATGCTTCCTTTATTATTGCGGTGATCATTTCTTTTGTGGGAGGTCGTCCAGCGATGATTTCTGCTGCTACGGGGGCGATGGCGCTTTTGATGAAGCATTTGGTGGAAGAGCATGGGGTGGAGTATTTGTTTGCGGCTACTATTTTGACTGGGGTGATTCAATTTACGCTGGGATACTTTAAGATCGGCGGGTTGATGAAGTTTGTTTCCAAAGCGGTGATGACTGGTTTTGTGAATGCGCTTGCGATTGTGATCTTTTTAGCCCAGTTGCCTGAATTGGGTATTGGAGGGGATTTCAGTGTGACGGCGGTGACTTGGCTTTTGGTTGCGGCAGGCTTAGCGATTATTTATCTCCTGCCTTTGGTGACGAAGGTTGTTCCTTCGCCGCTGATTTGTATCATTATTTTAACTGTGGTTTCGCAGGTCTTTAAGTTGGATGTGCGGACGGTTGGAGATTTGGGACAGCTTCCTAGTGCTTTGCCCGCTTTTGCGCTTCCGGAGGTGCCTTTTGCTTTGGAGACTTTGCTCATTATTCTTCCGGTGGCTTTGAGTTTAGTGGCGGTAGGTTTGTTGGAGTCGTTTATGACTGCGCAGATTGTCGATGATCTGACAGATACTCCTTCTGATAAAGATCGGGAGGCGAAGGGACAGGGGATTGCGAACTTCGTGACGGGGTTTTTTGGGGGAATGGCAGGTTGTGCTATGATCGGACAATCGGTGATTAATGTGAAATCAGGGGGGCGAACTCGGCTTTCGACTTTTTTAGCAGGATTCGTGCTGATCATTTTATGTATTGTGCTTGGTCCTTTGGTTGCTCAAATCCCGATGCCTGCACTTGTTGCAGTTATGATTATGGTGTCTATTGGGACTTTTAACTGGGGTTCATTTAAGAATCTTCTCGTTCATCCTCCGACGACTAGCGTTGTGATGTTAGCTACGGTTGCGTGTGTGATTTATACGCATAATCTTGCTATTGGAGTTGGGGTCGGGGTTCTTTTGGCTGCGGTATTTTTTGCCCGCAAAGTGGCTCAGCTCATTTCGGTTCAGAGCGAATTGGATGGAACGAAGGAGTGCCGGACTTATCGGGTATCGGGGCAGCTTTTCTTTGCTTCTTCCGATAGTTTTGTGGATTTTTTTGACTTTAAGGAAGTGCTGACCAAGGTGGTGATCGATGTTTCAGATGCTCATTTCTGGGATTTAACTTCGGTGGGAGCTTTGGACAAAGTGGTCTTTAAGTTTCGTCGAGAGGGAGCTGAGGTGGAAGTTTTGGGAATGAATGAGGCTAGCGCTACTATTGTTGGGAAGCTTGGGACTCATGATAAAGAGGGGGCGGTGGACGATATTGGAGGTCATTGATTTCCTTTTTCGTAAAAACAGAGTAATGATTGTGTGATGAAACCGATTCTCGCCTGCACTGATGGCTCACAATACGCACCTAGTGTCTACGATCATGCTGCATGGGCGGCTCGTCGAGGAGGGTCTTCGGTGCGTGTGCTTCATGTTTTAGAACGCGATGAGCTGGTTCGAGGTCGGGATTTGACTGGAAGCTTAGGATTTGATGCGGGAGCTGAATTGATGGAGGAGTTGGTTCAGTTAGATGAATCACATGCTCGTGTGGCTCGACTAAGGGGGAAGGCGGTGTTGGAGAATGCGAAGAAGCACCTTTCTGAGTTTGGGGTTACAGAAGTCGAGGCTTTGCAGCGACACGGAGCTTTGGTTGATACTGTCGAAGAGTTTGAGGAGAATGCGGAGGTGGTGGTGATCGGGAAACGAGGCGAACATGCTGATTTTGCAAAGGGACATTTGGGGAGTAATTTGGAACGCGTGGTGCGATCTGCTAAAATTCCAGTGATGGTTGCTTCGCGGGCATTTAAGTCCATTGATTCGGTTCTTATTGCCTTTGATGGTGGTTCGAGTTCGTTAAAGGCGGTTCTCTATGCTGCTTCTAATCCTTTGTTGAAGGGGTTGAAGTGTCACTTGATTTCGGTTGGAAAACCGGGAAGTGAAGTGGCGCGGGAGTTAGAAAATGCGGCGACTGGTTTGAAAGGGGCTGGTTTTGAGGTGGAGAGTCAGCTGTTCCAAGGGCATCCAGAAGAAATTATTAAGAGGGAAGCGGAAGCAAGGAAGGTCGATTTGTTAGTGATGGGAGCTTATGGGCATTCTCGAATTCGTCGTCTTTTAATCGGAAGTACAACTACTGCTTTGGTGCGGGAGTGCCATATCCCGGTGCTTCTCTTTCGCTAGTCTTTGTTGGCGTCGTGGAAGATGGAGATTTCTGCTTTTTTTGTGCCTAGAAGTTGTTGTGCTCTCAAAAGGGCGTTTCGGGTTGAGATATTGGGGTTGGACGGACCGAACATGAAGAGGTTGGAGGTGCCTTCTTCTTTGCTGGTGCCTTCTTGTAGGAGTTCTAGGACTCCTGAATTTTTGAGAACACGATAGAC
>CAZUEC010000189.1:0-4947 GCA_964618865.1 uncultured Roseibacillus sp.
GTGAAAGGAGGCTATCATTCCAATGATGAATATGCAGAAGATCTAGAACTAGCTCGCTGGACCCTTTGCGAAGCCGGCGCAAAGCTAGCCGCCAAAGAATGGATTGAACCACTTATCCTCCTCAACGAGGTCTTCGGCTTCCACCTCGCCCGACTCGATATTCGCAATAACTCTGCCACCCACGACGCTGCACTTGCCGCCATATTAACTACTGCAGGAATCGTAGATGGAGAAAACTTCGCAGATTGGCCAGAGGAAAAACGTGTCTCTTTCTTAGTGGCAGAACTTAAAAGCCGCCGCCCTCTTCTCACTGTTAATGCTCAACTATCGGAAGAAAGCGAAAATGTCCTCGGCTATCTTCGCGTCGTCGCTGAACAAGAAAGACAACGCGGATCCGAATCTCTAGGACAACTCATCATTTCAATGACCCGACAAGTCTCTGACCTTCTCGCCATGCATCTTTTTGCCCGAGAAGCCGGACTCGCCAACTATCAAGAAGGAATGTGGCGCTCACGCTTACCCGTCAGCCCTCTCTTTGAAACAGGAGACGACCTGGCTGCTGCTGCAGGTATCCTTAAACAATACCGCGAACACATGGCAGGTGGCTCCGAAACAATTCAACCCGCCATGGTCGGCTACTCCGATAGCAACAAAGACGCCGGAGTCTTCACCAGCCAATGGGGCATTCACAGCGGGCAAAGAGAAATGGCCGCAACCCTAGCAAAGCAAGGTCTAGAACCACAATTCTTTCATGGTCGTGGAGGCACCATTGGACGCGGGGCAGGACCCACCCAATGGTTCCTCAAAGCCCTTCCCCCCGGCTGCCTCACAGGTCCAGTCCGACTAACCGAACAAGGAGAAGTCCTTCCTCGAAAATATTCCCACGAAGGGAATGCCCATTATCATCTTGAGCTTCTCATGGCCGGAGTCAGTGAAGCCGTAGCCATGCAAGGCAAACGAAGCGGAGTGCCCACCGAATTCCAAAGCACCTTCGATACTCTTTCCGAAAATAGTTCCAAAGCCTATCGCGACCTACTCACCAGCGAAGACTTCATCACCTTTCACCGGTCTGCCACTCCCATTGATGCCCTCGAAACAGGAGTATTCGGCTCCCGCCCAGCTCGCCGGACAGGCAAACCTTCTTTAAAGGATCTACGCGCTATTCCTTGGGTCTTTTCTTGGACCCAATCCCGTTTTTATCTCCCTGGCTGGTTCGGTGTTGGCACCGGATTAGAAATTCTCCAACAAGAAGATCCTGCCACTTATTCCAAACTGCAAAAGTCTTTCCTTGAGATCTCCTTTCTTCGTTACGTCTTCACCAACGTCGAAACCTCTCTCATGAGCGCCAATCTCGACCTCATGAATAGTTACGGAGAACTCTGCGAAGACCCCGCTTTACGCGACCGAATACTGCAAACCATTCAAGACGAATTCCAGCGAACTCGAGACCAAGTCGGAGCCTTCCTCGGAGCTGACTTTGCCACTCGACGACCACGCATGAATAAGACTCTCTCTCTCCGCGAACAACCATTGCGCAAACTACATCTCCAACAAATCCAACTCCTCAAAGATTGGCGCGCAGCGAAGCGACCAACCACAAAAGAGAATGGAAAGCCCGACGACATCTTTCTCGCTCTTCAACTCACCGTGAACGCAATTTCATCCGGGTTAAAAGAAACAGGCTAAAAATGAACCCAGTACAAACTTGTCTCCTCGCAACTTTTCCTCTAAGACCCCGGCGACGTTGATGCAGGAGTGTATGGAATCCGGTGCGAATCCGGAACAGACGCGCTGCGGTAACGGGTAACAAATTCTCAACACCAATTCGAGCTTCCACTCGAGTGAAGGTGAGAAGGAGGTTCGAGCCCGGAGTCCGAATACTTCACTCTGCTGGTCACCGTTCGGCCTTGTCACTACCGAGAGACAAGGCAGCACGCCCTTTCGCGACTAAAGGGTAACGGGATACTGCACGGGGCCAGCTTTTGGCCGCCGGTATTCTCGCTCGGAATTCAATAACGAGAATAAATGAAAAATATAACAAAATTTGCCCTCGGAGGGGCTTTAGGGTTTGGCCAAATCGTAACTTGCTTAGCGAGCACCGTTCTAGTTGTCGGAACGGGAGACGATTTCAGCCGCGTCACTTTTGAAACCCCGAATTTAGGCGTAAGAGAGTACAATGTCTTTTATGATTTTGATCCATCCATTCTCTTAGGAACAGCTGATTTACTGCGTATTATTAATACCGAAGACAGCTTCGTGATGATCGATATTATGAATTCCCCTCTCGATAATGGAGACCCAAATGAATTCCCACTCACCGTGACCTTTAATGGAGTGATTGAGACCAACGAACCCATTGGAGAAGATTTTTTCTTCTTCGAGCAGTTCGTTGCTGGTGGACAAGCTGGTGTTCTATTCGATCCCGTTACTTACACTGTAAGCCCCAATCCACAACCAATTTCACAAAACTCCTTTCAAGGAGGTCCTGGAAGTTCCGCACCTTTCCGCATCATTGAACCTGGTTCTACGGATGTATTTGTATTTGGTCCCGGCAACGGTCAACCGACAGTGAGCCCGATTCCTGAACCAAGTAGCTTCTTTTTACTCGTTTTTGGCGGAGCCAGCCTTTGCTTTAGACGTAAAAAACGCTCCTAACAATCGATGAGGGCTCTTTTTGTCAGCCTCAATTCACTTCTTGCTCTTTCTCACATCCTTTCCGCTCAACTTCTTCTTCCTCCCACAGTAGTGGAAGCAGAAGCCACGCGTAAAGATGAAGAGCCTGAGCAAGAACTCCTCCTAACAGGGAATACGACACGCATTGACTCGGATATCATCGCTGAGTCAGGAAGCAATTCTGTTGCCGACTTACTACAGTTCGAGGCCGGACTCGCAACCACTTCCTTTTTCGGAAGCAACAATGTCTCCACTCCCATTCTGCGCGGATTTGGGGAAAACTCACAGCTGCGTACGCTTATCCTCGTAGATGGCCTTTCCGTGGCACGCGATGACTTAGCAGTGGAACCTTTTTCACAAGCTCCTCTCGCAAATTTAGAATCAATCTCAGTCCTTCGAGGAGGACGAACCGTTCGCTACGGAAGCGGAGCCAGCGCCGGTGTGATCGCCTTGAAAACCAAACGCGGCGATGGCTCTTTCTCTGGCTCACTCAGTTCGGCGGCAGGGTCAGACGACACCTTCCGCCAACGCATATCACTAAATACCCCTCTAGCAGGCTGGGACCTAAGCTTTAGTGGAGAAGATCTCAGAACAAATGGATTTCGTGAAAATTCAGCCGAAGCATCTACTGCAGGCTCGTTCTCACTCCTCACTCCTGAAGCAGATTGGGGGGAAAATCGAATCTCCATTTCATTCAGTGACTCTCAATTCGAAGCTCCCGGTCCCCTCACCCTCCAACAACTACGCGAGAACAGTGAACAGTCCTTCCAAGACAACCAAGAATTCGGAAGCCAAATTTTACGAGCTGCCAATTCCTTGGAATGGAAAATCTCCGAAACATTAACTCTCAACGCTCGTGGTTCTTGGGTCCATCGCGAACGAGAAGCAGAACTTGATCTAACCACGACTGATTTCGATAGCGTGGTCGGAGATGGCGAACTCGTTCTAAAATGGCAAAAAGAACAACTTGCCCTCGAAGCAGGCTTAAGAGGGAGGTTGAGTGATGCCGAATTCGTAAGACTCCAACCCTTAGGTTCCAGCACTGATATTCAACTAGCGGACCTCCAAAGAGAAACTCTAGGAGGGTTCTTGATCGTCCAGGGAGAGCCAGTTGATGGATTCGTAATCAGTGCCGGAGCAAGTTGGGATCGCTACCAACTTGAAGTCGATGCCGTAAACCCAACGATGCCGACAAATAACTCCACCAACTTTCAGGGAGAAACTGACGAAAACGGCTTTGCCTATGAACTAGGGCTGGAATATCAAATTACAGAACACCTCGGGATTTGGGCTCGTTATGATCGATCACTCCGATTTCCAGTTCTTGACGAAGTAGGATTTTTCCAAGGATTTCCTTCCGATCCCCCCTTTAATTCCGATCTAAGCGCAGAACGAATCGAGTCCTTTGAAATTGGGCTACAGTGGAAAAGTAAACATTTAGAAATTTCTTCCAATGTCTTCTCTAGTAAATCTGAAGATGAAATCTTTTTTAACGGCTTGACTGGATTGAACGAAAATTTACCGGAAATTTCCCGTCTGGGATGGGAATCAAAAATTTCTTGGCAGAGCGATCATTGGCGTTTCAACTTTTTCTACGATGCCCTCTTGGCAAGATTTGAAGGTGGTATCGATGATGGCAATCGAGTCCCACTTGTGCCCAGAAACTCCTTCTCAGCTTCATCGGTATGGAGCCCCACAGACTGGGCCAGCCTTGGCTTAGAGGTGAGCTTTCAAGACTCTAGCCCCGATGGAAATGACCGAGGAGAATTGGGGGAATTTTTAGATTTTGAGGCCCTACCTTCGCGAACAGTTTGGAATCTCCAAGCTCGCTTGCAACCAAAAGACGATTTTACAATTTTTTGTCGTATTAATAATCTCTTTGACCGCTCCTTTGCAACAACCGCTTTCTCTGGAGGCTTCTTCCCCGCTCCAAGGAGACAATTAATCATCGGCGGAAAGTATGAATTTTAAATGAAAACTATTCTCTTTTTTTTATGGATTGGGATCGCCATTTCGTGGGGGAAAAATTTTGCCCCCGCTGCAGGTCAACCAGGCACTACTGCAATCGCTAACGAAAACCCCTCCATTCTTCGCTGGGCTGATGAGGCGGTATTATACGAACCCGGCGCAGATGCAGGAAACTCCTTTCGCGATCCCGAACAAGCACTTGGACCTGCGGAAGGAAACCCTTTTCAAGTAACTAGCCTAGGGCTCAATGGAGAATTAATTCTATCCTTTAGCATTCCGTTCGAGAATGGGGAAGGCCCTGAATTT
>CAZUEC010000190.1:0-4943 GCA_964618865.1 uncultured Roseibacillus sp.
TACCGTTTGGGATTTTCCTTTTTCAATCACCACCTCTCGTTTCGCAGTTAGACAACCTTCTCGAGACACCACAAATTTTTGCTTTCCCGACGAGTACGGCAAAGAACCCGTTTTCTGCCCAAGACGATAACCCGGCTCCCAAATATTTTTCCCATTCACGAAAAGCGTCGTATTTCCTTTGCCCGCTCCGACAAGATTCATAAAGCGCACGAAACCCATATTAGGAGGAGGCTCTTGACCGAAAACAAGAGGAGCAAATAGAACCAGAAACAGACTAAAGATTCGTTTCATAGAGAGTTTCTACAGAGACATTCTCTCGCCCAAGAGTGCCAAGCTGATCGCGTTCACCCGGATCGACGAAGAGCCGATAACTTTTTTTACGAGTCGCCTTCACTCGCAAATTACCAGAAGGAGTTTGCTCCAACGCCTCCCCGATCACATGCACTCGAAAGTTACGACTACGAATGGTGGTCGAATTATAGACCCGAGCAAAAGCTTCTTCAGAAGCTCGATCACTCAACTGTAAACGAACGCCCTCAGCATGATTAAACTTATTTCCGAAAACTGGCTTACCTCGCAAATCCTCCTCAAGTTCAAAATCATCAGGATAGCGCAAATCAGCCAACTGCGATCGAGAAACAAAAGGTCGTCCCGCAATGATAGCATCTGCAATCGCAGCCGCTTCATCGCCAATCCCAGTTGAACCGGAGAAAGCGTCAGTAGTAGAGACCTCCTTAAAGCGATCCGAAGTCCGAGGAGCAAACCGTCTATTCGTATCAAAAGAATTGGCGATTCGAGAAATCTCCGGGTCCGAAACCAAATAACCACCCACTAATGCTCGAATCACATCTCGAGGAGCAGTGTTGATATTCACATGACCTTCGATTTTACGAAGACCTCCCACTCGATTATCTTCAACAAAAGAAAGCGGTTGCCCACAATGAAAAAGATCAAGCAAAGCCGATGCTCTAAGACCAACCCGATCAAAAGCCTCATGCTCTGGACGCCCGATACGCAAAGTATTCCCTCCCCCCACCACCGTCGCAATCCGAGCCCCCTCTTCGACTTCCGCAACCTCGGCATTCTGAGCTTCATTGCGACTCTCATGATACCAAATTTCCGCTGTCCGAGAAGGTGGCTCTCCGCTAATTTGCCACATGTGCGGATCATAAATATTACCCAGCTCCGTTTCGCTTACAAAACGACCCAAGTTCGAAATAAACTGTGGCGCGGTGCTCGGGTCAGAAGTGTCGCCGGTGTAGAGACTTGTCGCATCTGGACTTAACTGCCTCGAAGCATCAGTATTTGTTTGTTGATGAAAGTCCGCAACACCGAAATCATCATCATGACCGCCATCCGGCCATTCGGAAACTAACAACCTCCCGTGTAAAGCATCCTCATTAAATCTCGCAATCGAACCATAGCGTACCGTGCGACGCCCTGGCGTGTAATTTTGAGGATAACTGTTCTCCGAGACAACCCCCTCCGGATTACTCAATCCAGCCCACCAACTCTGTCTCACATCAAACATCCCAGTATAGAAATTATTGAACTCTCCCCAAGTACCTGGAATCACCGCTCTCGTAACCTGTTCTCTCAAATCTAAAATAATGGTGGTGAGCTCTAAACCACCACCACTGCGGTCACACAAAACCCCATTCCATCGAAGACGAAAATTAGGCACCTCAACATTTTCGTTCACATTAAGCTCCACCGGAAGAGGAAGAAAATCTCCCGTAGGAGAGACTAACAAATGATAAGTAATAGGCCCGGTAGACACTAAAGTATAACCATTCGCTGGTAAATTAATCACCTGCGGTCTCGAATACCATTCTCCATCCTCTGCCGACCTCTGCAAAGTATGACTAGACCAACTCTGAGTCCCGCTTGGCAGGGTCCTCTCTAACGGACCCATGAATTCAACCTCAGGATTACCGAGAGCTTCAAAGACATACGGGTTCTCATAACCTAACTCAAAAGTTCCCGAAAGAGGTTGATTACTCATATTCCAGAGCTCCGCAAAAGTCTCAACCGTAACGACCATAAAGTTAGCTCCACTCTCGTTCTCAAAACCAACTTGGCGATGAGTAATGAGATACTCCGAAATCAACGGGTGAGAATCAATCCCGCGAAACTGTCCATTGACGACCGTTGGCGTAGTATTGAGATCTGCATAATCAATCGCACAAGCCGCAATCGTCGCAAGATACGACCGATCTCGGCTACTCCCCGGCATCCAATTTCCAAATCCGCCACGACGTTCACTCGCAAATTCGGGTAGAGCATTTTGCACAAAATTCGAAAACTCCGTAACCGCCTCTTCACTTCTGCTTGCTAAACCCGGCACCAAACCGAACCCCGCCGATTCCGGACGACTAGCATTTCTCAACCAAAAATTTAAATTCAAACGAGGAATCCCCATCGCCTGAGGAGAGATTCCAGGCACAAAAGGCACCAAGGCCTGTTCATCCCAAGCTCGGTTTCCAGTAATAAAATTCTCTTCGACCCATCGGTCTTCTATCTCACCCTCTGCCCTCGACAACTGGATTCGTCCACGATCAACCCCATCTGGCACTCGCTCAATAGGTGCCTCAGCACCGTTAAGCGCCAACAAACTTCCCGGAGTCAATGCATTGGGAGAAATTGTTCGCAAGACATCATCCAACCGACTCCTATCCTCTAATCCGGTGGAGTTCACATTCTCATCAATGAGATAAACAGCTGCCTCAGCAAGAAGGCGATTGTCCGGATTCGAAAAACCAACAGCCTGCTCGACATAATCAGGATTGATCCCCGGTGCAGGCCACAAAGGAATCACCCCTCCCCCTCCGATGTAATCAGACAGTGTTTGTTGCAATTCAGGATTCCAATTTCCACGATTTTGCCACACTTCGTTAGCTCGAGCATGACCTCCACTACGGCTATTTCCTGGCACAAATTCCGCATCAAGATAGCCCTGCAAATCCTCAATCCAATAAGAGTAACGAGCAACCGGCACCCCATCCTCGTCCTCCACCACACGCCAAGCAGTCGCCGGCGGCTGAAGATGAGAAGGTCCTCTTAAAGCAATTTTACTATCGAGATTACTCGTACTCGCAACATCAACCCCAGGACCCCCAGGAACTGTAATTGTCCCATCAGTCGATACCGCGCTAGAACTGGGAGCCAAATGAGAAGCAAAGAGAGGCGTGTATCGAAAGGAAGCCGTCCCATTTTCCACTCCTCCTTGAATCGCAAAAAGATAAGGACGTCCTCTCTCTCCTGCGGAAACATCAAGCTCATCGTCCTCCACAGCAGAAATAACCCCATCACCATCATCATCGAACTCAACCGCAAAGGGAATGGACGCCACAACATACGTATCACTAGAAGCAACCCCCGACAAAATCATCTTGGCTTCTTCCAAACCTGACTCCACCGCTAAATCCGCCTGATAAGACCCAAGACGAGCTTTCGAACTGCTTCGCTCCAACCCAACCACCGTCATCAAAGTTAAAAGAAGAATCATCACCCCCGTTGCAATAATCAGGACCGCCGGCAAAGCGAAACCAGAGGAGATTACTCGATTCAGTGATTTAATTTGCATGACCAATTTCTAGATTGAGTTGAAAGTTTCGTCCTCGATTAGACTCATCATTCTCATTGACCTCCAAGACCAAATTTTGAGAACGATTCGTAGTAAAATTCCAGTCCGCCTCCTGATTCATCAAGGCAGCAGTATCCCCATCGACCACTTGGAAATCAACTTCAAGAGCCTCAGGCACCCCATTCCCCGGAGTCCAATCCTCCAGTGGACCAAAGTCGCTCAGCCTCGCCTTGGGCTGAGCGATAAAACGAGTCACATTAAAAGCCACAACCTCAGCACTATTGGGGTCCGCATTTGGAGTCGGTAATCCTCCACCAGTAAGACGTGAGAGAATATCGCCACTGCTCAAAAAGCGACGATAAAGCTTTCGAGAAAAAGCCGCATCTGCAACAGGAGCATCCTGAGTAATTGCAGTGAAGTAATGCACATAACAAACATCTCCCACCGCACTGGAAGCGTCTTGAGCTGAAACTGGTTTCAAAGTCAAAAAAAAGACCTCATGAAAACGTTCATCGGTGTTATCCCAGCCAAACTCCTGAGTCCCACCTCCTACCATCGTAGAAACGTCATCAGCCATCACGCTCAATGCTGCCCGCGCCTCCACCACCGCATCGATACGTTGAGTCGCTTGCTGAAAGCCATCTGCCCCCACTCTCATGGCAAAAGTCATCATAAGAATAACAGCAGTTCCTACCGTAGCTGCCACCATTACCTCAACAAGAGAAAACCCTTTTTGATTACTCTGACTTGTTCGTAAATTCATCATCTTAAAGAGTCACTTCTAATAAAAACAATTCGTTCTCGATTTTCTACTTCCGCTCGCGCAGGGGATTCAATTCGCACTTCAATTCGAAAAATATTCAGAGGCACTCCAGGGGCAAGTTCTACATTCTCAATTTCCTGAGACTTCCCCCGCACCGCAGCAAGAGAAGCCACATCCACATTATCTCCCTCCCAAGCATCTTCATACATCGTGTCAGCAGCATGACCGATAATCCTCCCATCCTTATCGAGTTCTAAAATCAACCATCCATCATCTTCTTCCTCCACTGCTCCCCCTCCAAACGCTCCCCCAAATGCCCCTCCGGCAGCTCCTGTAATGTTCGAAGGGACTCCAGTGGGCCATGGTAAATCCCCTTGAGTTAGAAACTCCCCATTATTATTAGCTGCTCGACGAAGCTCTTCGTATACCGAACGCGCCGTAATCACAGAACGGGTCTCCCACTCCGCTTGCCGACTACTCTCTCCACCGGCAACCACCAAACCTAATATCAATGGCAATGCGACAGCCATCACTGATATCGCCAAGAGCACTTCAGTCAAAGTGTATCCCTTCACGATATGGTTAGAATTGAGT
>CAZUEC010000191.1:0-4911 GCA_964618865.1 uncultured Roseibacillus sp.
ACTCTGAACTCTCATATCTCAAAAAGTTAGACAACAAAACCCGAGTTACGCGATTCCGTGCTTTCTGCGAACAAGCCCCCCCTTGCCTCGTACTTGCCCGCTCTCACTTACTACCTCCCGAGTTAGTCGAAATCGCACGCGAATTCGAAATTGCCATTTTAACTTCACCTATGGTCACCATGAAGTTTCTTAACATCGCGACCCGTTGTCTCGAATCTGACTTTGCTCCTTCCACTACGATACATGGAGTCATGGTCGATTACCGAGGTATCGGAATTCTGATCATGGGTCAATCAGGAGCAGGTAAAAGTGAAACTGCGATCGGCCTTCTAGAAAAAGGAGCTGCGTTGGTAGCCGATGATATGGTCCATGTCCTGAATAAAGGAGGCGAACTGATTGCCTCCTCTCCAGAGCTCTCTCGGGGCTACATCGAAATGCGCGGAATCGGAATCATTAACGTCGCAAACCTTTACGGACTTTCTGCCATCCGTCCTCAGAAACGTCTCGATCTTATTATTACTCTGAAAGGTCAAAGTGATCTCAATAAAGTTGATCGTCTTGGGATCAAACGAAAACAATTCGACATCTTTGGTTCAAAAGTTCCTCACGTTGAGATTCCTGTCGCCCCAGGTCGTGATACCGCTCGCCTAGTCTCCGTTGCCGCCCTCGATTTACAATTGAGAAAGCTTGGTTATGATATGGCCGACGAATTTAATCAGAGGCTCCTTGCCAAAATGAATCCAGATTCGACTCATAAGTCATGAACAAACTGATTCCTCTCCCCGGTCTCGTTCACTTGCGCTTCAAAGGCCCTGATGCGGAACGGTATCTAAACGGCCAAGTGACCCAACAAATCGAAGGGCTGAATAAAGGGCAATCGCGTTACACTTTTGTCTGTGATGCCAAAGGACGCATCCTTTTCGACGCGACTATCTATGCAGACTCGGAAGGGTTTTTACTTACTGTGGAAGGACTTGAAAAAGAAGCAGTATTCGCACGAATGGACCGCTACCTCATCGCTGACGACTGCGAACTCACTGATGAGAGTGAAAAGTGGACACTCGTGCACGAACTAAACGAAGTGATTGAAAACGAAGAAACTGTGAACCGTTTTGGGAAAGCTGGGCGAGATCGCTATTTCACTGCTGAACAACTAAAAGAACTAAAGCAAGACGACTTTGCGCTGACCACAATTGCAGAACAAGAGAATTACCGCCTCCTTGCGCAAGTTCCACGTTTGGTTGATCTAACCGGCGCATTTCCCGCAGAAACAGGATGGGAAGATCAGGCGGTTTCTTTTCACAAAGGCTGCTATCTTGGGCAGGAGGTCGTCTCTCGTATCAAGCGGGCGGGGAAAACTAATCGCCAGTTAGTGCCACTAAGTCTTCCTCAAAGAGAGCTGAATTGCCCAATTTTTTTCACCCCAAAAACGAGTGACAAGCCTCTCTTAGAAGTGACCTCCGTGGCTAGCCAATCGGAAAACGGAGCTTACCCAAGTCTAGGCTATTTGAGCTCGCGCTACGTCAGCGGGACCGAGTTAACTTCTGAGAACGGAACTGTGATTACTCTCTCTATTTGAAGTCTTCCTCTCCCCAAATCATGGCGTTACGAATAGCGTAAGCAAAGCAAGTGTGAACTCGGCTAACGCGTGAATTCTTTCTGCCTAAACTTCCCTCTTTCATAGCCGCAAACTGATCAACTACGTTTTTGCATTGAGTGAGAAGCCCAGTTGCATATTCCGCTACTCCCGGACGTTTTACGAGAAAGCCAGCATGAATCTTTTTCGAACGAGCATGCATTTCCGTTAATTTAGCTTTGAGGTCATCACTCAAAGTTCCACCACTTGCGCGTAGTTCAGGTTCGATGGCGAGATAATCTTCACGAAGTTGCAGCATCGCAGACATCTCTTCGGGATAACGTGCTACCACATTCTTTCCTTTGACCTTAACGATGATCGCGATGCTGGGAGTCTTGATCACTTGTCCTACAAAAATCTTTGTCGCTTTTACTCCATTCCAATGCTCAACGATTGGAAAATATTGAGAACTCCCGTAACGGTCTGCAGCAATAGCTCCCAATGTTCCACCTGCTTCAATTTTGTATGAAGCTTTGCCACCAATACCCGCTGCTAGCTTGACCGATTCCGGGTCGACTAAAGGATCGTTTTTAATGGCTTCTAAAACGGCTAGCTGAGCTTCTTTTTCGAGACGTTTAACCTCTTCTTCTTCTCGGATTTTTTGTTGGCGAATTTCTTCTTTTTTCCGCTCTTTTTCAGCCGCTTCACGTAAATCGTCCAAATTCGGCTTCACTAGGTCATGAACGCCATCAGCCAACACAGTTAAGGGCTGAGTAATGACTAATATTGAAACGACTAGGAGGATTGTGTTTTTCATCGTAGAAGGCATATCTTGCACACTGGGTTAGGACGGGAACAAGCCCATTTTGATTCACCGAAGGACATTATTCAAAGAGGATTGCTGGATTCACTGTCACTTCTTTGATAACGGTATTCTTCCTTAGAATGAAACTTCTCCCAATCAGCCTCTTACTCAGCCTCTTACTCAGCCTCTTTTCTCTCCGCGCTCAAAACCAAAACCTTCAAGAGTCAGAAACTCCTTGGTATCAACTAGCAGACTTCGGTCCCGCTCATATTCAGACTTGGGGAGATTTCTATGAAGGTCAGTATCGTTCTGATGCGGCCTTGAAAGGAATTTTACTGAGACCAAATTCCGACAAGCCGAATCTTGTCGCCCTCTTTAATGCCGAGACTCTCCAATTTATCACTGCGACTCCAAATGGAGTTTCCCTCGACAACACCCCTTTCGCGGGCACTCACGGTACTCAGAATAAAATTCAAAACCGCGAACAAGTCCTTTTCAACACTACGGCTGCTCCTGCTTGGGCGAATGCAAAAGGAAGCTATGAAGATACGCGTAAACATCCTGGTCACGGAAATTTCGATCACTTACGTTTTCAGGGATTTTATCGGCATGGAAACCAGATCGTGCTGCACTTATCGGTTCATGGTTCTTCAATCCTAACCATGATCGAAGAAGATCCTGATCAAGAAGGAAGCTTGCGTCAGGTTTTCGATTTCAGTGAGGTTAAAGACCCCCTCCAACTCAAGCGACAGGATCCGAAAAACCTGAAAGTCACTACCCGCAACCTGAAAAAGTATACCAAAGGTGGACCAGGCCTTTATGCGGAAACCTTTGAAGTCACTCCTCAATTGGGCGTGGGTTCTGGCCCCTACCTCGTTGATCATATTCCCCTTCCGCCCACTCTCAATAAATCGCCTTATCGAAATAAAATTCGTCTCTCCGATTTTGATTTTTTCTCAGACCAAGATCGAGCCGCGTTATGCACTTGGGATGGCGACGTTTGGCTCCTTTCTGGTCTTCGTGAATTCAAGACTCTCACTTGGAAACGATATGCGAGTGGACTCTTCGAACCCTTAGGTCTCAAAATTGTGAACGAGATCATTCATGTCAACGCTCGTGACGGCATTTGGCAACTCATCGATCTGAATGAAGATGACGAGGCCGATCATTATAAAGTTTTCAACTATGATGTCCTCATTACGGACAACTTCCACGAATTTTCTTTTGGCCTAGAAACGGATTCTAAAAAGAATTTCTACTTTGCTAAAGCCTCTCCGGTTCGAGCAGGAGGAAGAAATTTCGATAAGATCATCGACCACAACGGGGCTTTTCTCAAAGTCTCCCCTGATGGTTCTCAACTTGAAGTGGTCGCCACAGGACTCCGCGCTCCCGGTGGCATTGGAGTTGGTCCCAATGGAGAATTAACTTCAGGCGAAAACGAAGGCACGTGGCAACCTTGCTGCAAGATTAACTATTTTTCTGTAGAACAACGACCCGCCTTTCTGGGTACCGAACAAACGCGACAGGGACTTGAAAAAACATTTCATGAACCCCTTTGCTATCTTCCAATGAAGGTAGATAACTCAGGCGGAAGCCAACTCTGGGTTCCTGCAGGTGCGAAAATCGGTCTCTTCGAAAATGAGTTGATCCACCTCTCCTACGGGCAGTCTGCGCTTTATCGAGTGCTCTCTCAAAAAATTTCAAACGGACGCGTACAAGGAGGAGTGATTAAACTACCCATTCAACTTTCTTCCTCGGCTCAACGAGCAGCCTTCCATCAGGATGGCTCTCTTTATGTTTGCGGAATGCGTGGTTGGCAAACCAACGCTGCTAGCGAAGCTGGCATTCAAAGAATACGCTATCAAGAAAAGCAGTCGCTAGGTATTCCAGAATTCATGTCGGTTAAAGGGCGTCAATTGACGTTACGCTATGACTGCGAACTAGACGAAGAATTGGCTACCGATCCCTCTTCTTATGCAATCAAACGCTGGAAGTATATCCGTGGCCCTCAATATGGTTCGGGACACTTCTCGATTGATCACCCCAATCTCTCCGCTGAACAAAACGCATTAAAGCAAGAGAGTAAAAGTCATCTCGAAGATGATGAAGTGAAGGTAACAATCGCAACCTTAAGTAACGACAAAAAGACGGTGACGTTGACGATTCCATCACTCGTGCCTGCCCAACAAATGCAAATCGACTATGATTTAGAATCGACCATCGGAGATGTTTTGATCGGAACGATTTATTCAACGATTCACGAGACGGAAAGAACCTCGGAATAAATTGAGACTGTTTTTCAGATGAGGTTGCCAAAATGACTGAGGAGCAACGCCGTGTGATTGGGAAGCTTCAACCAGTCTTCTTTTTGAACGCAGCTTTGTTGCCATCTTCCAGGAAGAACAAAGAACAACATTTCGGCAAGACCATTTGGAAAAGGGGCTAAGCAAAAAAAATGCCCGTCTACACAAGACAGACATTTGAAATTGAATAAAGACCAAAGAATCTCTCTTAATCTTCTGGATACTTG
>CAZUEC010000192.1:0-4885 GCA_964618865.1 uncultured Roseibacillus sp.
CTTTCATTTGGAGCAAACTTCCCCAAGACATGCCCCACCAACGATCCTGACCCCGCCGCCCCAACACCCACCTTCAATCTCGGAAACTCCTTCGAACCCAACGAAGCAATCAAAGACTTGATTCCATTATGACCACCAGCTCCTCCATTCGCTCGAAAGCGCAGCGTTCCTACCGGCAGTGAAATGTCATCATACACCACGAGAACCTGCTCCGGTGTCCAACGATAAAATCGCGCCAAACTCGCCACCGACCGTCCACTCAAATTCATAAAAGTCATCGGCTTGAGCGCAGTAATCGCTCTCCCCTTCGTCAATTCTCCCTCCCACTTTTTCTGAAGTTCAAACTGCACCCCCTCCGCTTCAGCCCAACGATCCAATACTTCAAACCCAATATTGTGCCGAGTTCCTTCATACTCACGGCCCGGATTCCCCAAACCAACGATCAACTTTAAGTCGCTCACAATCACTCCTTATCTTTTCTAATCAAAAACGAGACAAACAAAAAACCCGTCTCATCAGAGACGGGTTTTCAAATTCGTTCGTAGCAAAACGTAACAAAAGGCCTTTACTCAGCGGCAGCGCCCTCCTCAGACGAGCCAGCCACGCCCTCAGCATCTTCCCCACCTTCGACACCCTCACTCTTCGCAACTCGAGTCATCACCACGATGGAAATCACAACATCCTCCGCAATAGCAGCTCGCACACCCTCCGGTAATTGTAAATCCTTCACCTGGAAAACATCTCCAATCTCCATCCCAGACACATCTGCCTGCAAGGTCTCAGGAAGATCCTTCGGCAAACAAGTAACATCAATCCCGTGAAGCTGTTGCTCCAAGATACCACCTGACTTCACCCCCTTAGGCTCACCCTTCAAGATAACCGGCAAGTGCGCCGTAATCTCAGTTGTCTCACTAACCGCTAAAAAATCGGCATGCATAATCGCACTCGAAAGAGCATCATGCTGGATATCTTGCACGAAAGCCAACTGACTCTTGCCAGAATCAAGCTCCAGATTCACCAAGAAACTATCCGAGGCACTCGCTGCAAGCAGCTCCCGAAAAGTCTTCGCATTGATTTTGACATTCAGATTTTCCTCTCCTCCACCATAAACGACAGAAGGGACCCATCCCTCCTTACGCATTTGCTTAAGGAGTCCGGAACCAGTCCGTTTGCGGTCTTCAGCTTTGAGTGTTGCGGTCTTTGACATAACTACTTGAAATTAGAATTGGGAGCACATCTGAGACATCGAAAGACTTCTCATCGCGCTGGGGCGGCGGTGATTACACCTCTGGGCCCCTGATGTCAAAGAGAGAACTCACCGATTTTCCCTCATTGATACTCAAAATGGCCTCTCCGAAGAGCGGAGCAAGGTCTACAACCTCCACTTTTCCCTCCGCCGCAACCGGTGTCGAATTCGTAGTAAGCAGCTTCTCAAGAGACGATTCCTCGATTCGCTGCTTACCTAAATCCCCCAAAACAGCATGTGAAACTCCCGCAAAAATACGCCGCGCACCTTTCTCAGCCAAAATCTTAGCCGCCGCACAAAGCGTCCCCGCCGTCTCCGTCATATCATCCACGATAAAAACATCCTGCCCATCCACCGAACCAATCAAATTCATCGCCTCCACCTCCGTAGCACTCACCCGGTGCTTCGCCACAATCGCCAGCCCCGCACCTAGCAAATCCGCATAAGAACGCGCAATCTTCACCCCTCCCACATCTGGCGAAACCACCGTCAAAGTCGAAGGATCCAAACCCTTTCGATGCTCACGAACCGCCCCAATCAACGCTCGCTTCGCATAAAGATGATCCACCGGAATATCGAAAAAACCCTGAATCTGCGCCGCATGCAAATCCATCGTCACCACCCGTTGCACCCCCGCCGCCGTCAAAAGATTAGCAACCAACTTCGCTGTAATCGGCACCCGCGGTTGATCCTTTCTATCCTGTCTCGCATAGCCAAAGAAAGGAATCACCGCCGTAATATTCCCCGCACTCGCCCTTCGTGCCGCATCCACCGTAATGAGAAGCTCCATCAAATTGTGATTCGTAGGAGGAGAACTCGGCTGGATGATATACAGATCCTCACCTCGCACATTCTCGTTAATTTTCACAAAAGTCTCCCCATCAGGAAAGGACGTCACCTTCACATCCACCAACTCCTGCCCTAAAAAGCGGGCGATCCCTTTCGAAAGCTCTTCGTGAGCACTGCCTGAAATTAACTTCATGTAGCTGAGCGCCGGAGTGTGGCGAAACTGTTGCGATTGACAACCATTGAGGGAAACAACTTTGACCTACTTCGCTCCCTTACTGAAAAACACTGCCGGAATTGTTCTAAATAAGATCTTAATATCCGACCAAAGGGACCAGTTGTCGATGTAGTCCAAGTCCCTTTTGACCCAGTCATCGAATTTGGTGATCGTATTTCGACCACCAGCTTGCCACGTGCAAGTGATTCCAGGGCGCACACTCAGGCGACGACGATGCTCCATGCGCTCAAACTTATCGACTTCATAAATCGGAAGAGGACGAGGACCGACCAAACTCATATCCCCTTTCAAAACGTTCAACAGCTGGGGAAGCTCATCAATACTCGTCTTCCGCAACCAAGTTCCAAAACCGAACACCCGCGGATCATTGTCTAGCTTGAAGACAGGGCCGCTCATCTCATTACCCACGTCCTTCTTAACTTCTGCCAAACGAGCCTCCGCATCAGGCACCATCGTACGAAATTTATACATCATGAAAGGCTTTCCATAACGACCTGCTCTTTTTTGCTTAAAGAAGATCGGTCCCGTAGGGCTCTTCAGCTTAATTCCAACCGCCGCAACAATCCAAAAAACAGCACTCAATAAAATAATCACCGCCGCACCCAACCTATCAAAAATAGACTTCGCTAGCAGAGCCCATGAAAGCTCAGGAGTAGAACGGAGAACCAACATCGGCTTCCCTCCCAAAAGGTCAAAGTCAGGCCGCGCAATCTGAGTCTGAATAAATCCAGCCGATACCCAAGCTTCCACCCCCTGCAACTCACAAACCTCAATCGCCTTCGCCAACTGCCCGAACTCAGTATGCCTCGCCAGGAACAAAACCCGCCCCACCGAAGCCGCCTTAATCTTCGCCTCAAAATCCTCAACGGTCACTTCCCGCAAATCGATCCGCTCCACGATATTCCACTCCGCACGCACCTCTTCCGGAGTCTCATCTAAAAACTCCTTAATCTCTGCTTCTCCCCCCGAAATAATCACCGCCTCCTTCGCATCCTCCGCCCGCACAGTGTGCAAAACCACGCTCCGAGTCGCAGCCTCGCGCAGAAGAAGAAGAACCACTGTCAGAGGAATTCCCGCGCCTAAAATCCAACGGCTCGAAACAGAAATTTTCCAAAAAATCACCAGAAATCCCACCATGACCCCAACCACGAGGAGCGCTTGCAAAAGCTGAACAACAGAAGATCCTAATCGCTTGCGAAGTGGGTTGCGATAAAACCCAAAAATCTCCAACACGATTGGAAGAAAGGGAACGATGATAAACAATACCCACGTCAAATCCGAGAGCCCCCCCTGCGATTCATTGAGAGCGCCTAAACCAACCAGCTCACGAAACGGGTCCCTCAAAAACGCCGCCACCCAAAACGACAACCCTATCAACCCCGCATCAATTAATTGCAGAATCTGAATCGAAAAACTTTCACGCTTACCCTTCTCCATAAATATTATTTCTAAATCCTAGCGTTGTCAGCTACGACACCCTAAAGTAGCTTCGATTTCCAAGGAAGCGTCTTTACAGGCATAGGCTCAATTCTGACTCCTTCCAAAAAAGAGATCCACTTGTTTATCGACTGGATCGCGGCACGATTATGGATAGTGCGGGAAAAACCGAGACGGTGACTCTCATCAAATGCAGCCTTTGCTTCCTGAAACAAAAAGAGCGCTTCGCCGGATCGTCTTCCATGAAAAGCCTTCTCTGCACGACGTGCCAAATGCCAACCTACTCCATGAATCACTCCATACTTATTCTCGCGCCTCCCAACAGCTTCAAGTGCACGTAAGTGAAATTCCTCACTCTCCTTGAAGCGTTCTAAATCATCAAGAGTTCTCGCGTAGTTTGATAGCGATTCACCGTCCAAGGGATGAAGCTCTATCACCCGCTTCCAATCCTCTCTCGCCTCTTCTAAGTCTCGATCCTGACTTGTCTCAGCGAGGGAGCGCCGGGCCAACTGCCGCGACACCACGAAGGTAGGAGCAAGTTCAACATACTGACGAAAAAGCGAAGCATCGCTCTTACCTTGAGCCCGCGCCACTTCAACCTGACCCCATACCGGCAGAGCCACAATCTCACGACGAAGCGAATACACTCCAAATCCGGTAAAACATAAAGCTGCCACCAAGGTAAAAAAATGAGCTACTCTGCCCAGAACAGGCTCCGTTTTCGCTTCCGCTCCTTGATGAGCCAACACCAAACTTCCGCCACCGGAGAGAATCGCGAAAAGCATTAGGTTGGGAAGCACATGCAAGTTAAAATCGAATACAGCACGAATAGCCTCAGCCAGTAAAACTCCAAAACAAGCAAACCGAAGCCACTGCCCACTCCAATGCGTTTCATCCCTGCCATTGAGAACAGTGCTCGTAAAGAAAGTGACCAGCAATAATAGCACAAAGCCCAAGCCCACTAACCCGTATTCAGCAAGCACCTGTAAATAGTCCGAATGGACCATTTTAGCATCACCATACCATCCGGGAAGACCGCTAAAATTCTTCGGGAAAAAATACGAAAAAACATAGGAGCCTTGACCCAGAAAAGGCTCTTTTAGCCAAGCGTCAAAAGCTATACCCGCCATTTGAAGACGACCAGCCATCGAGCCCTCCATGGCTTCTCTTTTGGAGAG
>CAZUEC010000193.1:0-4878 GCA_964618865.1 uncultured Roseibacillus sp.
GAATTAGTGGCCTTTTTCGAGGTGCTCTTTAAGCAGATCGCGTCCAAAGTCGTTTTCAAAATCTCTCCAAACCAAATGGGCGTGATTGGCGTTGTTCTGAGTGTTCACGTATTCGATTAGGAATTTATCGGTTTGAATGCGGAAGTAGTGAGCTTTGTCTTTTTCGAATGCTCCGGCCCACGCAAATTGAGCGTTCTGAAGGTCTGCAGGTTGGAGGGAGAGGTTTTCGGAACGTTGATTAGAAGCAATCAGGTTGACCAAGTTCAGGAGTTGAGTTTGTGGTTCTTTTTTGAGTTCTGAAAAAGAAATACCTTCTTTAGCTAAGGTTTTCGCACTTCGATCTTGGCCGGTGAGAATTTCTTTAGGGGCTTTGTTAGTGAAGTGGACGTGAACGCCATCAAGGTGAAGAGATTTGGCTAAAGTTCGGGCGTGATCTTCGATTTTTCCAAGTGGGCGTAATCCTTTGAGTTCTCCTTTACGGACTTCGGCGGGGTTGGTTCCAAAGAAGAAGGGGGTGGTGAGAGTTACTTTTTCAGAGATGATTGTGAAGTTGAGAGAGAGGTGATGTCCTTCGAAGCGCCAAGCCCAAGGTTGTTCTTTTTTTGGGTTACCAAAGATGGCGGTAGTGTATTTGCCTGGATCACGGAAGTCAGATTTGTCGCTGCGTTGATAAAGGAGGGTTTCTAATTGAATGATCTCTTGTGAGGTTTGGTGTCCTTGTTCGGAGAGAGAGGCAGAGAGTAAGGAGGAGAGTAGTTTGGTCTGTGTTTTGTTTAATGAATCAATGCGAATGCCTTTTCGTTCCATTGGAACATAGTGCCAGTTTTCTCGTTCTTGAGCTTCGAGGGGGAAGAGTGCGTTCGCTTTCTGCTCTTTATCCATAGAGTTGATGAGTGTGGCAGCAAGGTCAGATAGGGCAGAGCCTTCTGGTGCTGCAGGAGCCGAAATGCTGGTAAATGCTACGAGGAGGAGTGCGCTAAAAATAGGTTTCATGAATTCGTTCTAGATGAGTGAGGGTGTTATTTTTTGAAGGGGGACCATGGTTCGGGTCCATCTTCTTTGGAGCGAAGGAATTTGGCATCTACTTTTTGATACCACTGATGGAGCCTTGCTCGCATCTGGGCGACTTCTTGGGGGTGTTTTTCGGCGAGGTCGTTTTGTTCTCCAAGATCGTCTTTCAAATTATAGAGGTGGACTCGACCATCCTCATAGCGCTCTACGAGCTTCAAGTCGCCTTCGCGAATGACTCCGCCAGGAATGCCGCCCTGATTACTATAGTGAGGGTAGTGCCAGTACAGTGAGCGCTGGGGAAGAGGATTTCCTTTGAGAGTTTGCATGAGGTTCAAGCCGTCAACTTCATGTGTCACTTCTATTTCCGAAGAGGCTGCAATAGTGGGAAAGAGGTCGATAGAGCAGATGGGGGTATGGTTGATGCTACCGGCTTTGGTGACTCCTGGAGCACGGATAAGCCAAGGAACACGAATGCCTCCTTCGTAAATCCATCCTTTGCCGCCACGTAGAGGTAAGTTGGAAGTGGGAGAGCCTTCCGAGGTCGAGAGGCCGCCATTGTCCGAGGTGAAGATGACAATGGTGTTGTCTGTGACACCAGATTTATCGAGTTGATTCAGAACGCTTCCAATCGCTTCGTCCATGGCCTCGACCATGGCGCCATAAACCGCATGTTTTTGAAGGATGCGTACTTTGCGAGGTTTTCCACCATCGACTTGCTCTTCTTCTCCGAATTCTTCGCCTGCAATGGAGCTCGCTTTTTCTTGGTATTTTTTCACCAAATCTGGGCGTCCAATGAGAGGCGTATGGACAGAATAAAAGGAAAGGTAGGCTAGGAAGGGGCCTTCCTTATTCGCTTCGATGAAGTCACTGGTCTCTTGTGCTAATCTAGCAGGAAGGTGTTCTCCTTGGGGGCCTTCTTTTTTGATTTGGGGGTTTTTGTAGGGAGCGAAATATCTCTTCCCAGTATAAGGGCCGCCAGCATGGTATCCTCCGATATTAATGTCGAACCCACGATTGTGAGGGAAGTACTCTTCCGTTGGGCCCAAGTGCCATTTCCCTGCGAAGAAAGTCGCGTAGTCCTTTTTTTTGAGCATCTGGGGAAGAGTGATTTCCTCCAGAGGCATGTGAGGAACAACTTTAGCGGGGCGGAAAGTTACGCTGCGATTTCCTCCGAAGAAATTGGTAGCATCAACCCGTGAAGGGTATTTACCCGTGATTAAGCTGTAGCGCGTAGGAGAGCAGACTGGATTTGCGGCATAGCCATTGGTGAAACGCATGGCAGTGTCTGCAAAGGCGTCGAGGTGAGGGGTCTCGTAGAAACAGTTAGGGTTGTTCGCTCCGATATCGGCATAGCCCAAGTCGTCAACAACGATGACGAGGTAGTTGGGTGGACTTGACGGTTCTTGAGCGAAAATAGGTGAGCTCAAAACTCCCAAAGATGTAATGAATAAGAGGAGACTTAATCGAGTTTTCAAGAGAGAAGAGTAAGGTGCTAGGATGGTATTGCGAGTCATTGAGCTTGAGAGTTTACGTAATAAGGAGGAAAGATATTCCGAAAAAATGGAAAAATTGACGTTCCCGTTTTTTACTTTTTCTCCGAAGCTTGAGTGGGTTTGTCAGATGGTGTTTTAGTTTTTGGAGGTGTTGCTTTTTTTGAGGTAGCCGTTTTGATGCGGTTTTCATTCCAAATTACGTTAGCAGTTGGGTATCCAAGCTTGTCCGCGGTTTTGACGAAGTCGGCGAAATTTTTCTTCGTGGATTTTTCTCGCTTAGAGAGAAACCAAAGGTGTCGCTGATCTGGAGATCCGATTAGTGCTCGAGTGTAGTCTTGGCTGAGTCCAAGAATCCAGTAATCTCCCGTGAAAAGGTTGGTTGGAAAGGTGCTAAAGCGGACACGGAGTTTTCCCGGTTGACGAGAATCGGGTTGAGTTACGTTTCCGATAATAGACGTTCTCTGGCCATCTTTTTTGATTCCTTCATTGAGAAGAGAAAGGGTGCCGTTTTTCTGCGCAGTATAGGTTGCTCTCGCGGCTACGATGTTGTTTTCAAATGTGTTAGGAAGGCGACCGATTTCGTGCCATTGACCGGCATATTTCTTAATGTCGAGCTTGGTGACTGTAGGCTGTTCGACGTGAATTCCGCAGGAGGTTAGCAGTAGTAAAGTTGCAAGGAGGCTGGAAGTTAGAATAGTTTTCATATTGATAAAATGATGGAACGGATTGAGAGCTTCAGCTTGCCTCACCGCTTTGTCAATCAAGCTTCTAGGGAGCTTGGAAGCTCGTAATCCTTAAGAAACATTATTGGTAAACTTGTACGGGGCCCGTGAGCGGGGATTGAATCGCACGTAGCTTTTTGACCGCCTTCACCAAGGCGTCAGCAGCAGCATCGATTTCTTCTCGGGTTGTGAAGCGGGAGAGCGAGATTCGTAGCGAAGATTTTGCTCGCTCGTCACTGAAGCCCATCGCCTTCTGGACATGAGAGGGCTGCTGTTTGCCAGTCATGCAAGCGGAACCCGTGGAGACCTGCACCCCTGCTTCATCGAGTAGAATGAGAAGTCCGGCTCCTTCGCAGTGGTCAAAGGATACATGGCAGATATTGCCTGAGCGATACTCGCGTGAGCCGTTGAGGTGGACCCCTTCAAGCTCGCAGGTGAGACGTGTCTCGAGATGATCGCGCAGACTCGAAATACCAGAGGAATCGTAGTTCATCGCAAGTTCGGCCGCTTTGCCGAGTCCAACAATGTAGGGCACGTTCTCAGTGCCTGAGCGATGTCCATTTTCTTGTCCTCCTCCTCGTAGGAGAGGCTCTAAGCGGAATCCGTTTCGTAGATAGAGCGCGCCTACCCCCTTGGGGGCATAAAGTTTGTGCCCCGAAATCGAAAGTAAATCTACCGGCACTTCCCGGACATCGACGGGTACTTTGCCAATGGCCTGAATGGCATCGGTATGAAGCACGGCATTGTGCTCCTTGAGGGAGTGACAAGCTTCTGCCATCGGTTGGGTGACTCCGGTCTCGTTATTCGACCACATGAGAGAGGCGAAGGTCGGTAGGTCGGGGTCGAGGTGCGTTGCCAGTTCTTCTAGGTCAAAGCGACCATCCTCATGCACCCCAATGCTACGGGTCTCAAAGCCCACTGCAGCCATGGCCTCGATAGGTCGCAAAACTGCTGAATGCTCGATGTCGGAGGTAATGACTTGCGACTTTTTACGCCCGACGAGGCGAGCAAGAGATTTGAGGGCAGTGTTATTGGATTCGGTGCCACAGGAGGTGAAAATGATTTCGTCAGGATGAGCATTGATGAGCGCCGCCACTTGCTCGCGTGCGGTTGTGAGCGCCTCCTTCACTGGTTTAGCGGCTCGATAGCCGGAGGAGGGGTTGTGAAAGTTCTCTTTGAGAAAAGGAAGCATCGCCTCCACCACCTCGGGATGAACTGGAGTCGTCGCGTTATTATCGAGGTAAATCATGCCGAGATGTTAAGCATGAAGACCGCCAAGAGCATACAGGATTTTTTCAGAGAGGACTGGGAAGGTCGCTCTTTGAGTGGGCTCATCGGTTTGGTCACATAGAACCGGGGCTTCAGCACCAGTTACCGAGTGGCGATTCCAGTAAGGGAAGTCTACTTGATCACCGCTTTTGCCATGCGATCAGCTACTTTGAAGTAGCCCGAGATTTCATCATCCGCATTGGTGATAACCCAGACCGAGCCAAGGCGTGCTTTCGTCTCGGTTTCCGATGCTGCTGCCACTTCGCCTTTGAAGCTTAGCTTACCTTCTGCATCGACCAGAGCACCACGATCGTGTTAGCGCTGTTCGGGCCGTTTTCCAAGGCATCGAGAACGCGGCCTAACATTGCATCTGCAAAGTGAAT
>CAZUEC010000194.1:0-4878 GCA_964618865.1 uncultured Roseibacillus sp.
CTCGATAGACGAATAGACTTTTGAAAAATGGTCTAAGAGAAAACACTCAAAATGACCTCTCTAACCACTCCACTTTAAGTTTGAGAACCACCCCTCCTCTCTTAAACTTCTCCCATCATGCCTGCTCCTCGCTTTCTCCTCCACTGCCTCCTCCTCCTCTCTCCTGCTACCCTCTTCAGCCAGGAAACGGAAAAAGCACACCCCAATATCGTCCTCATCTTTGCCGACGATCTCGGCTATGGCGATCTCAGCTGCTACGGCGCCACTAAAATCAAAACTCCCAACCTCGATAAATTAGCAACCCAAGGCATGAAGTTCACCGACGCCCACTCCGCAGCTTCCCTTTGCTCTCCCTCCCGCTACGGCCTGCTCACCGGATCCTCTCCTTGGCGACTTCACAAACGAGGAAACGGCTACCGCCTTCCTGACGACAAACCGAACATTGCCTCTTACCTAAGAGAATACAATTATACCTCCGCCGCCATCGGTAAATGGCACCTAGGTTACAGCAAAAACTGGAACAAACTCCCCATTACTGGCCCTCTCGAACGAGGATTTGATTATCATTTCGGAGTCCCCAGTAATCACAATGACTCTACTCGTGCCTTCATCGAAAATCACGACCTCGTCGGACGCAAACCAAACCAAGAATACAAAATCATTCCTGAACAAGACTTCCCCCAAGGACTTGCCACCCCTCGAATCGAAGATCAAGTCGACACCACCCTCACAAACAAAGCGATCGCCTTCATAGAACGCAACGCCCAGAACCCCTTCTTCCTCTATTTCACCCCTTGTGCCCCTCATACTCACGTGACACCCGCTGCCGAATTTCGAGGCACAAGCAAAGCCGGACTCTTCGGCGACTACATTCAAGAGCTCGACTCCCATGTCGGAGACATCCTCGCCAAACTCGATGAACTCAAACTCGCCAAAAACACTCTCGTCATCTTCACCAGCGACAATGGCTCAACTCCCAAAGACTTCAAAGGCACGAACAATGTAAATCTCAATCTAGCAGATGACTCTGGAGAAATTCGTGAGAAATTTAAATCCGCTAAAGCCGATGCAAAAAAACTCGGTCACATCACCAATGGCGTCTGGCGCGATGGCAAAGGATACCCATATGAAGGCGGTCACCGCATCCCCTTCATTGCCCGTTGGCCAGGGAAAATCCCAGCCAACACCAGTTCAGATCACCTCCTGAATCTCACCGATCTCTTTGCCACTTTCGCCGACATAATCGGAACAGAATTACCAACTAACGGAGCAGAAGACTCCCTCAGCATCCTCCCCGTACTAAAAGGAGAAACCAAAAACACCAACGATCGAGAAGCCATCTTCATACAAGGAGATGGCAAAGATATCGCCATCGCAGTCTGCTCCGGTCAATGGAAACTAATCGTTAGAAACGAAAAAGAAAAAAGCAGCTACGAACTCTACGATCTCAAGAGCGACGCCGGCGAAAACAACAACCTCTCTGAGCAACATCCCGAAATCACAAACCGCTTAGCACAAGCCCTCATCCAAGCGGAAAAATCAGGCCGCACTCGACCCGAACAACTCAGCGAAACCCTAACTCACTGAAAGCTCCGCTTTCAACTGACCGCTCACCTCCTTGAGCAAGCTCTCAGCATTGGCAATGAGATAATCCAATGGATACCCTGTATCAGATAGCGCGAAACTAAAATCTAACAAACCACTCTCTTTCACTTCATCAGAAATGTGACCCGCCAGTGCCGCCGTCAACTTCCCTTCCTCTTTCGCCATTCGAATCACGCCCATCGGCCCCTTTCCTTCCAAACTCTGAGCATCCAGAGAACCTTCACCCGTAATCACAAGATCTACCGCCGCAATCTTATCCCTCAGATTCACCGCATCGCTCACAATATCAAAGCCAGGCCGTAAACGCGCTCCTGCAAACTTCATCAACCCCCAAGCCAAACCACCTGCAGCTCCCGCTCCCGGAATCTCGGCCAACTTCTCCCCTCCACTCACAGCCATCAAATGCTCCAAATAAGCCTCTAAATACTGCCTCTCCTCAAAACCCGCTCCTTTTTGTGGCCCATAAATCGCAGTCGCCCCTCGCTCTCCCAAAAGAGGATTCTCCACATCGCAAGCCACTTCAATTTCGGGAAGCTCAAGAACCTCCTCCCCCTCGATCATCGCCAAATCGGCTAACGCCGCCGGATGAGCAGCCAGCAACTGACCCTCTTCATCCAAAAACTTCCAGCCAAGCGCCGCAGCCATCCCCACTCCGCCATCATTGGTCGCGCTTCCCCCCACCCCGAGTAAAATCTTTTCTGCTCCCTGACCCACCGCTTCTCGAATCAATTCTCCCGTCCCATAAGTCGAAGCAGTAAGAACATCCCGTTCTCCTTCCGCAATCCGCCACAATCCAGAAGCATCTGCCATCTCAACAAAAGCCACCCTACCAGAAATCCCGTATTTCGCTTCCACTTCCCGTCCAAGAGCATCTCTAACTAAACCACTCTTAAGCTCTCCTCCCATAGCCGACAACATCGCCGCCACAAAGCCCTCTCCCCCATCCGCAATCGGACAAAGCTCACATTGGAAAGCTTCTCCAAGACCACTCTCAATAGAAAGAGCCACTTCCTCTGCAGAAAGTGACCCTTTAAATTTATCGCAGGCAATGAGAACAGTCATGCCTCATACCTCGCAGAATCTATTCCACGATGAAATAAGGATTTAAAAGATTCTCCTTATTATATGCCAAAGCCTGCCCCGTCTCCTTGTCATTGACTTGGCGCCCAGCAGCCAAAGCAACCGCATGAGCAGCACCCGTATCCCACTCCATCGTCGGGCCAAAGCGAGGATAAACATCCGCCGCACCCTCAGCCACAAGGCAGAGCTTTAACGAACTACCCGCAGAGAGAAATTCCACTTCTTTCCCACCAGCTTTCAGATCCGCCACAAACTGCTCAACCTCAGGAGTGAGGTGAGAGCGGCTAGCCACCACCCGCACCTTATCAAGAGTCGAATAATGAGGCTGCGGCTCAAGAAGAGTCTCTTTCGCCCCCTCAATACGCCAAGCGCCTTCTCCAACCACCCCAAGGTGAAAGGTCTCCGTAGTTGGGCGATAAACAACCCCCAAAACAGGAACCCCCTTCTCAATGAGAGCCACATTCACCGTAAACTCTCCATTCTTTTTGATAAACTCCTTGGTCCCATCCAAAGGATCAACAAGCCAAAAGCGGTCCCACTCTTTGCGGACGCCATACTCTTCTGCTTTGCTTTCTTCAGAAATAATAGGAATCTCCGCGTAAGTTCCGCGTAAAAACTCCATCAACACCGCATTGCCCGCCTTGTCAGCCTCAGTGAGAGGAGAATCATCCCCTTTGTATTCAACTTCGAAGTCCCGAGCGTAAACTTCCAAAATCACCTCACCAGCCTTTTTGGTGGCGCCCAAGAGAGCAGACAAATCAATGCCATAAGCAGTAGAAAGCATCGCCTCAAAAATTAGTGGCTTTCACAGAATTCCTCAAAGCGGCTCAACCCTTCCGCCAACACATCCAGAGTGGTACAATAACTCAAGCGAACCGCAGCATCATTGCCAAAAGCAATTCCCGGAACAAGAGCCACCTTGTAACGATTCAAAAGCTTATCACAAAGATTCTGAGACTTGAGGCCCATATCTTTGCAGTCCACAAAGAAGTAAAATGCCCCTTCAGGTTCCACAAAGGAAATATTTGGAATCGCCTTGAGACGACCAGAAACGAACTGACGACGCACATCATACTCTTGACGCATGTCTTCGATAAAGTCCGTCGGCCCCTCCAAAGCAGCCAAAGCTCCATACTGAGCAAAAGTAGTCGCATTAGATGAGGTGTGACCCTGAATCTTAGAAAGAGCCTGCGCAATCGCCGCATTCGCAGTCGCCGTATAACCTAAACGCCAACCAGTCATCGAGTACGCCTTAGAAAACCCTCCCACCACCACACTCAATTGAGACAATTCCTCACTAATGGAAGCGATACTCACATGCTTTTTATCCCCATAGATAAGCTTCTCATAAATCTCATCGGACAAAATAATGATATCCTCATAACCAGCCACTTCCCCAATCGCCTTGAGCTCCTCTTCCGTATAAATCGTCCCCGTCGGATTTCCTGGCGAGTTCAAGATAATCATCTTCGTCGCCGGAGTCATCGCCTCCTCGAATTGATCCGCTGTGATTTTCCAGCCACTCTCCGCCGTAGTCTCAATCATGACCGGAACCCCACCAGCCAACCTCACCATTTCTGGATAGCTCACCCAATAAGGAGTTGGAATGATAACTTCGTCCCCCTCTTCCACCAACGCCAGAATGGCATTGTAACAGGCCTGCTTCCCACCACTCGTGACACACACCCCTTTGGCTTCAACCGCAATATTGTTTTCTTCCCCTAATTTTTTCGCAATTCCCTCGCGCAACTCAGGAATTCCAGCCGCCGGAGTGTATTTGGTCTTCCCCTCCTGCAAAGCCGTAATCGCCGCCAACTTAATATGATTCGGAGTATCCATCTCCGGCTCGCCACCAGCAAGCCCGTATACTTCTTCTCCTTGTGCCCGCAAGGCCTTCGCCTGATTGGTCACCGCCAAGGTCACCGATGGGGTAACCGCCTGCACTCGATTTGAAAGACTATCCATGTTCTGCCGTTTGGCCCCAAAGAGGCCGCTTTAAGTTCACTCCACCCGGGGAGTCGTCTGCTTGTCAGAACGCGTCCGTTTGGAGCTCCGCTCTTCTGACTGGACTGCCGAAATGATGCAAGACAAATGGCTCACTTTGAAGTCAGAAGACGCCGCTTTCTTTAGAAAATGGTTCCCCCTTAGATCCCATCACCCGAGAACCCACCCAAAAGGAGAACACCTGTCCGT
>CAZUEC010000195.1:0-4877 GCA_964618865.1 uncultured Roseibacillus sp.
AGAAAGCTGACTTTCAAACCTGAAAAAAACTCGATAGACGAATAGACTTTTGAAACATGGTCTAGCCTTCAAGTTGAATTTTTCTTTTAAAAAGTAAATTTTTCACGAACAAAATTCGTCACATTAGTCGATTAACAAACAAAGTTTATGAGAAAATCGGTTCGTAATATACTCCCTTTTGTCGCGACTGCAGTGGCAGCGATCTCAGGTTATCTAATTGCTCAGGAAAAAACACCCTCGGAACCCGCCTCTCTTGAGATCACTCAAGATACCAATCCAATTGAGCGTAAAGGAGGGACAAACCCGAATAGTTATGCCCCTATGCTCGCGAAGGCACGTCAATCAGTCGTATCAGTCTACACCTCCGAAGTCGTGCGTTATGCCCGACGCTCAGGATCAGCACAGGACCAGATTTTACGTCAACTCTTCGGTTATGGTCCTTCAAATCGAGTAGAACCAGATCAATTTCAGGAGAAAAAGGTGCCTCAAGGAGTTGGTTCGGGAGTCATCATTAGTCCTGATGGTTATATTCTAACTAACAATCATGTCGTGCAAGATCAGAGAGGCGGAGACGCGGATGAAATTCTGGTCCGACTCAGTGATGATACCGAATTAGAAGCCAAATTGATTGGTCGTGATCCCCAAACCGATATTGCGGTGATTAAGGTAGAAGCCAGTCAACTTCCAGCTATCAAAGTAGCAAGCAGTGATCAAATTATGGTCGGAGACATTGTCTTTGCGATCGGTAATCCCCTTGGAGTGGGATTGACTGTCACTTCTGGAATTATTTCTGCCACCGAACGTTCAATCGGAATTTACGGCCAAGACGGTTATGAAGACTTCATCCAGACTGACGCAGCCATTAATCAAGGTAACTCTGGCGGTGCTTTGGTTGATATTGAAGGTCGTCTCATTGGAATCAATTCCGCGATCAAGTCAACTTCAGGAGGCTCCATCGGCTTAGGTTTTGCCATCCCATCTGACCTTGCTATTACCACCGCAACCCAACTCACTGAATCTGGCGAGGTCAGAAGAGGATTGATCGGTATTCGTATGAGTAAACTCAACCCTGAACTCGCGGAAGCTATGGGCGTTCCCGGCATCAAAGGCACTCTCATTGAAGAAGTCATTGATGGCTACCCAGCAAAGAAAGCAGGTCTGAGCCATGGAGATATCATTATTAAAGTGAATAACCGCAAAGTCGATGACCCGAATGATTTACGACTGGAAGTCTCGACAACTCAGCCAGGAGAATCTGCCACTTTGGTCATCTTGCGAAACGGAAAAGAAATGACTTTTAAAATCGAAGTCGTTGATCCGAATCATGATTCAGTAACCGGTAACGAGTTTGTGGAAGGAATCAAAGCAATGGTCGTCAATCGCAAGCAACGCGAAAAATTTAATCTTCCTCGTGGGGTCACAGGTTTAGTCGTCACTGAATCTGATGATGACTCCCCTTTTTCCCTCTACTTAAGACCTGGATTGGTGATTTTGGAAATCAACAAAGTTCCCGTGAAATCTATCACTCAAGCGCAAGCTCTGCTGCGAGAACAAGGAAATAACTTATTATACGTTTACGCGGAAGGTCGCACTTCTCACTTTGCTTTGAGATTGAATTAACTGCTTCTCTCAAAGTTTCGAAAATAATCAAAACTCGAGCTACCTTTTTAAGAAGAACAAACGATCAACTCTCTTGCTCCCACGTCATTCCAAAGCTCACTTCACGATGAAGAATTGTCTCTTCACGAAAAACGAAACGTCCGCAAAACGTTTGACCCGCTAAAACCTCTCCCAACCAGTATTGGTCATCTTCCCACATTCGTTCGTAGGGAATCTCAGTAACTTTAGTCCAAAGCGGAATTGCTTCAGGAGTGGATGTAGGAGTTCCTTCATAACCATTGGCCAGAAAAACATGGCAATGAATATCAGGGATGTCCGACATTGCAAAAAAGAGCTCCCCCATCTTTTTAACTCCCGTTGCAGTCACGCAGAGTTCTTCTTGAGTTTCTCGAATAGCACATTGGAGAGGAGTTTCTCCTGGGTCGATTTTCCCACCCGGACCATTCACTTTTCCTGCACCAATGCCACGCTGCTTTTCGATGAGAAGGACTTCATCTTTGACTCGAATAAACATGAGAGTCGCCCGTATCTCAGGTTCCCAATTTTCCCAATTAATGAGACTTTTCGCTGCGTTCATCGTTTTTATTTCACTTGGTTGGAAACAATTGTTCAATGCTTGGCATAGACATCCAAGGAATCACGCTAATAGAAACATTCCTCTAGGACACAGCCGAAATCGTATTCTCATCATCCGGTAAAAATAACTGAAGAGAAGCTCCTCCAATATGACTCTCTCTCTCCTCCCTGAGGTCTCTTTATCCATAGAAGAGACGAAAGACAAAAGTCAGCCGAGATGTTCTTCGTAATCGTCTGCGGAAAGAAGCCCTTCCACGATTTCCATATCACTTACTCGAATTTTAAAAAGCCATCCCGAACCGTAAGGGTCATCGTTGATGTTGCTAGGCTCTTCTTCTAAGGCGGTATTGATTTCAATAATCGTCCCGCTCACCGGAGCGTAAATATCGGTCGTCGCCTTGACCGACTCCACAACTGCGCAAGCTTCCTTTTCTTCAACTACCCTTTCCAATTCAGGAAGTTCGATAAAGACAACATCGGAGAGTTCTTCTTGGGCATGGTCAGTGATTCCAACGGTTGCGATATCACCGTCCATTTTGACCCAATCGTGTTCTTCGGTGTATCTCAGCTCTGATGGAATTGGCATGGCAAATTTTTATGCTGAAGTTCTTAGGCAACAAAAGGTTTTTTCACGATTTTTGCGGGCATCTTATTTCCCTGTACTTTGATGAACACTTGCGTTCCTATTTTTACAGCTTCAGATGGCAGATAAGCTAATCCAATTCCAAGTGCTAAACAGGGCGATAGCATGCCGCTGGTGAGGGTTCCTAATGTCTCTCCAGACTCATCGAGAACCTCATCGCCGGGCCGCGGAGCAGCTCCTTTGTCATCACAGAGAATAGCCACTAGTCGCTCCGGTGGAGGATTCTGTCTTTGCTCGCGGAGAATATCGGAGCCGATGAAGTCGCCTTTCTCTAACTTCACAAAAATCTCCAAACCCGCCTCCAGAGGAGTACGTGCTGGGTTGAGGTCGGCTCCGTTCAAAGGAAATCCTTTTTCTAATCTCAAGGAATCACGAGCTCCGAAGCCACAAGGTTTCGCACCCGATTCCGCGAAATCTTCCCACCAGCGTTCAACAGAAGCTGCCGAGCAGAAAAATCCAAACCCATCCTCACCCGTATAACCAGTTCGACAGACCCAAATACTTTGTCCGTCCATAGTGAGAACATCAATTCCATTGTATGAGGGCAAAGTTCGTCCTCCGAAGACCCGAGAAAAGACATCGACTGCCTTCGGCCCTTGTACCGCAATACCTGCAAGCGATTCACTTCGGTCCAAAAGCGAGACCCCGTCCAGAGCATGTTCTTGAAACCATGCCAAGTCCTTAGCAAGACAGGCTGCATTGACGACCATGAAATAGGAATTTTCCTGAATTCGGTAGAGAATTAAATCATCGATGACGCCACCTTTTTCATTGAGCAGAAAGGTATAGTGTCCTTGTCCGTCCTTGAGAGATGAGACATCGTTTGTGAGCAGGCTGTTGAGCCACTCTTCAGCTAGCTTTCCTTCGACAAAAAGCTGGCCCATATGCGAAATATCAAATTGTCCCACCTCTGTTCGGACTGCTTTATGCTCTTCAAGTGTAGAAGCATACCTCACGGGCATTTCCCAGCCGGCAAAGGAAACCATTAGTCCCCCGGCTTCACGATGAAGCTCATCGAGAGGGCTGCGTTTGAGGTCGCTCATGGCGGAAGCTGACTCTACCTGAGCATTAGTGTCAACGCCGAGAGGCAGTTCTTCGTGACAAGAACTGCCCCCTAAATAGCCATATTAGGTTGGCCAAGTCTCACTTCTGAGTATTCACTCGAAAGCACATGGGAATTATCAATTCTTTTGAAAATCGCTTTCGATGGCTTGGATTTCCCAGCCTTTTGCGTGGACTAGCTATTATTCATTTCATCATGGTCATCATCCTGATGATCCGTCCGGAGACGGGTTTGGCGATGACTTTTGATTGGGGAAGAATTATCAGCGGTGAAGTCTGGCGCGTTTTTTCATTTTTGCTGCTGCCCGTTCCAGCCCCTCCAATAGGAGCTCCAGTTGATGTCAGTCCCATTTCGCTCATTTTTGCATTTTTCGCCTTAATGATCGCTTTTCTATTTAATGACGCCTTGGAAAACACTTGGGGCGTATGGCGCACTTCTCTCTATTTCTATTTTGTGATCATCGGCCAAATTGCTGCCAATGTTTTGCTCTCACTCGCTGGTTTGCACCCGCAACCAGAAGGAGGCATCTATATTTACTTATCGGCATTTTTTGTCTTTGCCACCTTGTTCCCTCAACACACTTTTTTAGTGATGCTTATCATTCCGGTGAAAGTTTGGATTCTGGCTATTCTTTCTGGAGTCCTCCTCATTTTTTCCGCCTTAAGCTCCTTTAACTTCACAGTTTTTGTTCTCTTCACCTTTTTTCCTTACTTGTGTTGGGCTATCCCACTTGCTTTTCGAAATGGAAAAAATCGAAGTCAGATCACCAAACGTCGCATCAAATTTCAATCGCAAGCGAAGAGTGGCCAAGGCCATAGCTTCCACCGTTGCAAACAGTGTGGAGCCACTGAGAAATCACATCCTGACCGCGAGTTTCGGGTCACCGCAGATGGGGAAGAAATTTGCTCGGCTTGCTTGGAAAGCTAGACCATTTTTCAAAAGTCTATTCGTCTATCGAGTTTTTTTAAGGTTTGA
>CAZUEC010000196.1:0-4869 GCA_964618865.1 uncultured Roseibacillus sp.
CATCAACCTCATCAACCTCATCAACCTCATCAACCTCATCAACCTCATCAACCTCATCAACCTCGTCACAAAATCGCACTAAAGACTCAAATCCAAAGTAATCTAAAAAAGCCTGAAAAGGCTCCTCCTCCTTCGGGTTTTTCTGATAAACCCGATTTTTAGCTACCGTCAAATAAGCAATCAAGTTCCCTCCCTCGATCACCCATTCACTCATCTCCTCTAATTGCCCCACACTTTGGAGAGCTTCTGCTGGGATAATAATCGTCGCCCCTGGTTTTGGCGGCAAAGTAGGAGCCCCCGCATAACTACTTGCCTCAAAACCCATCTCCTGCGCGAAACGTTCCGCAGCCAGAAAACGATTGAGCTTCGCCAATCCCTTATAACCCACTTCTCGCTCGAACTCCTCGTACTTCCCACACCCCATCAACAGCAAACTGACAAGCAAGCTCGCTCTCACCAACAGCCTCTTCACTTCCCCCTCCTCTCGAAAGGCCAAGTTGCACAAAGATTCTCAAAATCTTCTCGCAACACTTCTTCATGAGAATAAGCCGCCTTCATCCACGAAAGCGACAAGCTCTGAAAGTAATTCGCTAACAAACCCGGAGTGGCCTCCTGAACATGTTGTAAGCATTCCGATTCCGTATCCGATCCTTCAATACTCACTTCTTTCTCAAGAACAAACTGACTCAAAGCTCCCCGATAAAGAAGAGAAAGCGCAAGCTGGCTTTGCCCCTGATTCCAGAAAGATTTCGCCTGAGTGAGTAAATCTTCTGGAAGCGATTCCGGTGTGATTTCCATTCCCATCACCACCTTAGGAGCAGGACGCTTAAAGCCTCCTTCTTTTCCCTGTGAGTCTGAGAAAGCCAAACGCCCCTTTAGCAAATAAACAAACAAGACCATGAGAGCGATTGCCAGAAGAACCAAAGCCAAAATACCCACAAGATGAAGCAACGCCTCCATTCCCGCAAGAGGCGCAGAGAGATCGGACTTTTCACCGTCATTCTTATGATTCCTCACCCATCTCTTACCTTTCTCCACGTGCCACTCGAAGTCCTTATCGGAGAGAACCTTCTCAATCACCTCTTGTGACTCACCCTCAGCCCCCGGCGCGTGAAAAGTTAATAACGCCATTGCTGCACATAATAACAAAATAAGCGGAACCTGTTTCGAACCTCCAAGTTGGAACCCTGAACCAGCCGGCTTGACGGCAACGCCTCGATCAAACTCCTGAGAGTCTCCATTGCTCGCGACCGCAATACGTGTCTTCGCAACTCGAGAAGCCAATTCGCGAAATCGAAGCTCAATATCCCATGCTTCTTGGCTCGTTCGACTATTCAAATAGAGCGCAAATCCACCCGCCAAATACATCGGTTCCAAAAGCAAAACCAGAAAGCCATAGCACAAGCCAACCCCGAGAATAATCAAACTCTGCATCACTCCCCCTTTCCATAACCAAGTCAGAAAAAATTCTCCCTGAGGCCCTTGCCCTTCAGGAATCAGGAAAGCAATCAATCCAAGAATAGACATCATTCCTAATGCTTCCAAAGCCATCCCCCCTATACCGATCAGAAAAGCCTGTCCTCCTCCCACTCTCGTCACCACCGCACAACGCTTACTTCGTTTCGACCCCTTTAAATTCTCCAAACTCGAGACCGCCAAGGTCATAGAACGATTCCCTACAAATCGACGGATAAAAAGAAGCGAGAAAAAATCTTTAAAGACCAGTTGCCTCCATTCTCCCCAAGTCTCTTTAACCGTAACCTCTTGTCCAAAAATGCGACGACTTAAATAATAAAGATAAAATCGATCATAAATTGGCTTAAACCACCAAATCACAATCAAAAGCATCCAAGGCAAAAACCAACCCAACAAGGCAAAGAGAAGAAAAAACGGACCAAACCCACAAACTCCCATTTTAAAAAGATCATGGAAGTAACGCTTGGCCAAAGCAGTCCCCAAATCCACCGCTTCCCAATCAGAACGCGGCCTTAACTCCAAAGTAAGATCACGGACGTTCATACCATTCCTTTCTACCTGAAATGAGATAAAGAATCGTCAATACCCAGAAAAATCCTCCCACTGCAAACTTCAAGGCAGGAGGATTAGGGTGAGCGGACCAAAACCCCTCGATGAAAGCCGCAAAAAAAGTCAACACCGCAGCTCCACCTAACAGCACGAGAGCTTCACGCGCATTTTTAACCAAAGCCGCCATCCTCGTCAGTTGACCAGGGCGAATCAATCCCCAACCCAAACGTAAACCCGCCATCGATGAAACATTAAGCCCAATCAATTCAAATGCGGAATGCCCCGATACAAAAGTCCAGAACTTCATTGGGTCTCCTGTCGCCTGCACATAACCAGCAGCAGCCCCGATGTAGAGGCCATTGAAAATAGTAAAAAAAAGAGTTCCCACCCCATATAAAATCCCCCCAGCAAAGGTCCGAAAATCAATGCCAACATTATTCTCAATGTAGAAAGCAAACATCATGAAATCACTGCCATGAGTCTCCCGTCCATGCTTGAGCGCATCTCCCTCCTTGCCATACATCGCATCCATGGAAAGCATGCCCTCTGGACCTAATAAGGCTTGAATCCAACTCAACCCCCACTGTCCCGAAAAAGTAAGCAACAAAAACGGCAACCAAAAAAGCACCACACTCACCCAGAAAAACCCTAAATTATGCTGAAAAGCACCCGGGAAAGTACGTGTCAAAAAGCGAATCGGACGCAACCGAGTTCGACTACGATAAAGATGCCGAAAAGCCCCCATCACCAACCCATTTAAACGGGACGACAACGCCATCCCATAAAGCCTTTCTCCCGCTAGCCCCAAATCTTGACTCACCTTCCGAAAGTTAGCCGGCAGCTCGCGAGCCTCTTGAGCACTAATCCCATCTCGTCCCGCATCAAGACGCGCAATCTGCGCCTCGCTTTGCTGCCAACGAGACTCATTCATTTTCTGAAACTGTTTACGCGAAATCATTTTTCTTGATGAGACAGCCAACGAGCAACTCCAAGCGCAAAACTCGTCGTAGTTGGCGCGTTCTTAGCAGCATCTAATCCATCCAAAGGCGCCGTCACCTCCTGTTGCCGAGCCGAACTCAGGCCTTGAACTCGATCTGCGAATCCAATGAAAGCCAATTGCTCTTCACGTTGCAGGAGAATCCCAGGACGCATCGGCGGAGACGCAATAGACTCCACCTCTGGACTGACAGATGGATTGGAATAAACAACCAAAGTATCAGCCACCATATCTCCCAATCGTTGCGAATTCCTAGAAGCCAAAATCGACACCGTTCCCACCCCTCCGAAAAGAGGTAAAAAATCGATCCAAAACAAAAGACAACGTAAAAAACCAGAAGCAAATCCAACGGGAGCACCTGAACGCCTCACCACCTTCAATCCCAAAGCACGCTTCCCCGGAGTCGCTGATTTTTTTCCCGCCTCAAAAAATGGATCGTAGAACCAAACCATCCCAAATGCCAACAAGTGATTAATCCCCGCAGAAGCCTCTCCTCCTAGCACCAATCCACAAAAATTAAACAACCAAGCGACCAAAGAATAGGCCATTATCCAAATGAACCCATCCAAAATTCGAGCAAGCATTCTGGGAAAAATCCCCGCAGGTCTCAGATGAATATGCACCCCTTCCGCTAACTCTATCTCTCGTCGGTTATCGAGTTTGTTAGCAGTAGTCATTAGAAGAGAAAAAATATTGCGAAGTTGGATTTACAACTGCAAAAGGTTTATCTAACTTCTAGAAACTATCAACTCTCAAAACCGATGTCCGATAATCCTTATTTAAGTCCTACCCAAGAAACTCCCGCTTATCCTAATAACCTCGATGCCCCTCCCCTCACCCTGAAGCAAAAGCTCTTCAGCGGAAAAGGACGTTTTAGCCGTTCACAATACTGGGGTTACGGTGTTCTAGGTTCAGCCCTCTTCAGTTTGCTCGCAGCAATACCTTACATCATCTTAGTCTTCCTCTTAATTCAGGCGGATGAAACTGGTAAAGATCTAAACCTTGTTGCGATAATCGCCCTCACTCTCACAACGCTCATACTTTATGTCCCCGCCATGTGGATTAGCTTCGCAGCAGCTGCGAAACGATTCCATGATCGCGGCAAAAGTGGCTGGATGGCGCTCGTCGCCCTCATCCCTTATGCTGGAGGCATTTGGATTTTAGTCGAATGCGGCTGCCTCGCAGGAACACCTGGGCCCAACCCCTATGGACCCGACCCTTTGACCAATAGGCTCCCTTAATCCTCAACCAATCTAACCTTCCCAAAATCACCACATCCAAGTTTGGGTATAAAATCCCCTCTTGAGTGCAATCGCTTGCCTACTCACTTCAATGCTAGGTTCTTGCCATGGACAAGAACGACACCCACTCGAAAACGATCGGATACCTGCTCTGGATCTTCGGCTTTACTGGAGCTCACCGCTTCTACTACGGACGCCCAATAACCGGCGTGCTCTGGCTCCTTACTGGAGGCTTTTTTCTGATCGGTTGGCTCATCGATTTACTCCTCATTCCAGGAATGGATCGCAAAGCCGACCAAAAGTATCAAAGTGGTCACTACGATTATAACCTGACTTGGATTCTACAGACTTTTCTCGGGCTCTTTGGAATCCACCGTTTTTACCTTCGAAAACCTTGGACAGGATTACTCTGGCTTCTCACTGGAGGTCTTTTCCTCATTGGCTACGCCTACGACTACTGTACTCTCAATCGACAAATTAACGAACAGAACCTCTCCCTAGAAAACCCCCACTCCTAACAGACTCCCCAGCCCTAATTGGGGGAATAACTCCGATCCTTCTCACTGATCAAAATAAGCGTTCCTTTGCTGACCAACTGCGCAAAAC
>CAZUEC010000197.1:0-4850 GCA_964618865.1 uncultured Roseibacillus sp.
GGGGATGGTTAAAATTGGGGGGGTGTTAAAGGGGTAGAATTTTTCGATATGTTGCCGGATGAGCAGGACTCCACGAGTGAAGTCGTAGCGGCCTTTTCTGATGTGACAGGCTGCAAAGTATTCTGGTAGTCCTTCGACTAGCCAGGTGGGTAGGCGGCCGCCGTACTGATGCATGGCGAGGTGGATGAGTTCATGAATGAGTAGGTCTTCGTTGGGGGCGGGTTGAAGTCGGGTTGCGTTTGCTTGAGGAGGATTGAGTAAGAGGTCTCCTCGAATCAAGATTTCGCCACTGTGAGGATGGTAGCAGCCGGCTGCGGCAACTGGTGCTCCGCGAGCAACAAAGCTGGTTTCGTCACGGCAGAGTCTGACGACTGGTTTTGTTCTTTGAGGGGGAACCCAGAGGGGAAGGGGGAGTTGTTTGAAAAGCCAGGGGACGCTTTCCATGGTTTGGGCGAAATCATTGAGTCGTGAGTGAGAAATTTCGATTTCGCAGGCGATGATGAAGTGGGTCGTGGACCAGATGGCGGCTCCGTTTTTTTCGGGAAGTTGTTCTAGAATGGGTTTGGGTGATTGGGTGCGCGTGGGCCATTGCTGTTCCTCGGCGCTCAGGGTGGTGAGCAGGGGGAGGAGGAGGAGGAATCGCATGATAGGAACTTAGCGTATTATTTCGCGAAAGACAGTGGTGAAATCGGCGATGGGGTCTTTGAGTCTAGGTGCGAGACCTTTTTCCCAATGACAGCGTTGCTCCTGAGTCATTGGTCATGCCTTGTTCTTGAAAAATTTGATCTCGGTCATTTCGGCAATCTCATCTGAAAGACGGTGTAGTTGTTTTTCAGTTTCAGAGGGGAGAGAGGGGGTAGAGAGGGCAGATTTGGGGTCAAATTCTCTTCGATTCGCGTTGCAAGTGGGTCAAAAATAGGTTTTGTTCTCGCCTCCCCGCACAAAAGGGCAGTTTGGCAATTCCGCTGAACTGAAGCGTTAGACTCACGATGAGCGAAGAAGTAAAAGATAATAAAGCAACTGCCAAAGCGAAAGTTTTGGCTGAGACCGTCGATCCGACTCCGTTTAAACAGCATGAAACTGATACTGGGAGTGCTGATTTTCAAATTGCGGTGTTGACCGGTAAGATTCGGGAATTAACTGAGCACCTTAAGGACCATAAGAAGGATCATTCTTCTCGTCGTGGTCTTCTCAAGATGGTTGCTAAGCGTCGTAAGCTTCTCGACTATCTCAGGTCAAAGTCTGAGGACCGTTATCAAGCTTGCCTAAAAGGCCTAGCTCTTCGCCGCTAACAAATTTCTGAACGGCTCCGATTCATTCGATCGGGGCCGTTTTTTTAGGCACCCAATCATGGGCGAGCTCATTTAGCTCGCCTCTTTGATTTCGGCGGCCTCCTGAATGACGAAAGAAAACAAGAAGATGAACATAGAAAAAATAGAAATTCCGGTTGGAGAAAACCCGATGGTAATCGAAACCGGTAAATTGGCCAAATTGGCTGATGGAGCAGTAACAGTGCAATGTGGCGAGACCGTGATTTTGGTCACCGCCGTCTCCCAGACTAAAGTTAGGTCTGGACAAACTTGGTTCCCACTTTCGGTGGAATATAAGGAAAAGGCTTCAGCTGCGGGAGTATTTCCCGGTGGATACTTTAAGCGTGAAGGCCGACCTACTGAGAAAGAGATTTTGACTTGTCGGATGACGGATCGCCCTTTGCGACCACTTTTCCCAAAAGGTTACCTATATGATACTCAGATTGTTGCTCTGCTTCTCTCTGCTGATGGCATTAACGACGCCGATGTCCTGAGTATGAACGGTGCTTCCGCTGCTCTGAGCTTATCTGATATTCCTTTTGCTGGTCCTATTGGTGCGGTGCGAGTGGGTCGTGTGAACGGTGAGTTCGTGATCAATCCAACTCATGAAACTCGTGAGAACAGTGACCTCGATCTGGTTTATGTCGGAAACAAGACTGATGTTATCATGATTGAAGGAGCGGCTGATGAAATCGAAGAAGATCAATTCAAAGCTGCTCTTCGATTTGCACAGGATGCGGTTACTAAAATCGTGGAAGCGATTGAGGGTCTTGCTGCTAAGGCAGGTAAGGCTAAGAGAGAATATGAGGTTTGTGTGGCTAAAGAGGATCTCCTTGAAATTGGTTACCGCGTAGCAGGGGACCGCATTGAAGATGCGATCTATGCTGCTTCCAAAGTGGAGCGTGGTAAAAAGGTTGGAGCGCTCCGCGATGAAGTGGAAGCGGCGATCAAAGCGGAACATCCCGAGGTTACAGAGTTTGAGATTGAGCAGGTCTTTGAGTATATTCAGAAAAAGGCTTTCCGTATTTCTATCATGGAAAAAGGAGTTCGGGCTGATGGACGGACTCCTGCTGACTTACGCCCTCTCTTTGGTGAGGTGGGAAGTTTGCCTCAGGTGCATGGTTCGGCAATTTTTGCTCGTGGTGAAACTATGGCGATGGGAATTGCGACGCTGGCTCCTGGTGATGAACGTCAATACCTTGATAATTATGCAGGTGGTGAAAGCGAGAAGCGCTTTATCCTTCACTACAATTTCCCTCCTTTTTCGGTAGGTGAGACTGGACGGATGGGTGGTCTCAATCGTCGTGAGATTGGTCATGGCGCTCTTGCCGAGCGTTCGATCGTGCCAGTATTGCCTAATGAGGATGATTTTCCTTATGCGATGCGGGTTAGCTCTGAAGTGATGGAGTCGAATGGCTCGACTTCGATGGCTACTGTTTGTGCGGGAGTGATGAGCTTGCTTGATGCAGGGGTTCCTCTTACGCGGCCGGTTGCGGGAATTTCCGTTGGTTTGGTGACGGAGACTACCGAAGATGGCTCTATTGAGAAGTATAAGACTCTCCTTGATATTATCGGGAGTGAGGATTTCTACGGTGATATGGACTTTAAGCTTTGCGGAAGTGAAGCTGGGGTGACTGGATATCAGCTCGATCTGAAGTTGCCTGGTCTTCCTCTTTCTATTCTTGAAGAAGCGATTGACCAAGCGATTGGTGGACGGTCTAAAGTTTTAGCCAAAATGGCGGAGTCGATTAGTGCTCCGGGTGAGCTTTCTGAGAATGCGCCTCGCATTGAGTCTATTAAGATTGATCCAGAGCGGATTGGTGAACTGATTGGACCTGGCGGTAAAAATATCAAAGGGATTCAAGCCGAATCGGGAGCTGATCTCAGCATTGAAGACGATGGCACAGTTCGTATCTATGCGAGCAAAGGCGAAAGTCTTCAGCGGGCGAAGGATATGGTTGAGCGGATGTTTAAAGAGATCGAAGTGGGTGAGGTTTACACTGGTCGCATTGTTTCTACGAAGGACTTTGGAGCCTTTATGGAAGTGCTACCTGGTAAAGATGGCCTGATTCATATTTCTGAACTTGCCGAAGCCAGAGTCAATAAGACTGAGGATGTGTGTAAAGTTGGTGATACCGTGACTGCGAAGTGCATCGGAATTGATGACAAACGTCGCGTGAAGATGTCGATTAAGGCTGCTATTCGAGATGGCAAAGCGGAGGCTCCTAAGAAAGAGGCTGCGCCTGTTAAGTCAGATGATATTCCTGATAACGAAGAGACTTTCACTCTCAGTTAATCGAGAAAGAGTTTCTCGGTGAATATTTCAGACAGCTCCTCGAAAGAGGGGCTGTTTTTTTGTGAAGAGGAGGCGAGAGGGTTGGCTTTATTGAGCAGGAGTGTGCTTGAGGTGACGATTAAAAAAATTGGTTACTTCTTTGGTGTAATCGAATTTTTCTGTTCGTAGAGGCCAGGCATGGCGGGCTCCTTTGATTGGGATGAGTTTGTTTTCGACACCGACCTTTTTGAGTTCTTGATGAAGTTCATTAGATTGTCCGCGATCGACGACATGGTCTTTGGTGCCATGGAGACTTAGTGTTGGGGGGCTCTTTTTTGTGATGTGGGTGACGGGGGAGGCGAGCCTCCACTTTTCGGGTGCTTCTGTTCTGGATTCGGAAAAGAGACGATGAGTTTTTAGTTCGTCTGTGGGCATGCCGTCTTCGTCGGTAAGGCAGCGAGTGAGGAGGTTGCTGATACCATACATGTTGACGCAGGCGTTCACTTTGTCCGAGATTCCGGGGTATGGTTGGCGGGGGCTGAGTTTAGGATGGTCGGCGGTGTAGGCCACCATTAAGGCTAAGTGCCCTCCTGCAGAACCTCCGATGACTCCGATGCGCTCAGGATCAATTTGTAATTCTTCGGCATGGACTCTGAACCAGCGTACTGCGTTTTTGCAATCGTGAAGGTTATTGGGCCAGCGATGCTCTTTTCGGGTTTCGTAGTTGATACTAGCGCAGACGTATCCTGATTTAGCGAGAGTGGTTCCGGTGATGAATTCTCGTTTCCGATTTTTATCTCCCTTTACCCATCCTCCTCCGTGGATAATGACGATTGCAGGAGAGAGGGTTTTTTTATCTCGATCGGTTGGTTGGTAGAGGTCGAGTTTCTCTTCGCGTCCTTCCGCTAGAAAAGAAAGATCGTGTTCGATTGAGACTCCATCAGGTAGGGGGCCAAAGTTTTCCTGCGAATGAACAATGACAACGAGGAAGAGTTGAAAGATGAGGCCGAAGGAGAGGGTGAATTTTCTCATGGAGAAGAGTGATTGTGATCAAAGCAAAGAGCGAGACTATAAGCTAAGCGCGCGTTCATTTTTTTCATTGAACTGACCTACTCGCTAGGGGTCGTCTTTATCTGGCAGTCATCTTATGTGTGTGGTTGAGATAGAAAGCGGGGAAGCGGGGTCAAAGATAAAGGGGCAATTTCTGGGATAACCAATGGGTCCAGATAATTGGGAGGTGTCCCCTCGTTTCTTTCCATCGCTGG
>CAZUEC010000198.1:0-1851 GCA_964618865.1 uncultured Roseibacillus sp.
GGATTGGAGATTTTTGGATGTAGGGATTGAGAGGACGTGAAGTTGGAGGGATGAGTTGGGCTTTCGTTCTTAGGTTTTTAGTTGTTAGTTTTTTTATCAAGTGGAAGGTCGATGGTCACTTGGGTGCCGGTTTTGTGGTTGGGGTTGTCGGTGATGGTGATGGTTCCTTGATGGGCTTGCACGATGTGGTGAACGAGGCTGAGGCCAATTCCCGTGCCAGTGACTTCAGTGTTGCGGTCGCGGCGGTAGAAGCGTTGGAAGACTTTGGTGCGGTCGGATTCGGGGATGCCGGGGCCAGTGTCGGCGATGACGAGTTGAGTAGTCGTTGAAACGGTGGTGGCGGAGAGGGTAATGGTGCCGGGGGAGGGGGTGAACTTGATGGCGTTGTCGAAGAGGTTGATGAGGAGTTGCCGAATGGCGAGGGGATCGAGAGTTGGGGCGTAGCCTGCGGGGAGGTCGAGGTTGGTGGTGAGGGTGTGCTTTTTTTGTTCGAGGTTGGGTTGGATGAGCTGAAGGGTTTCGGTGAGGAGGGCTTGCAGATCGGTGGGCTCGAAGTGGTAGAGCTTGTGCCCTTTCTCGATGCGGGAGAAATCGAGGATGTTTTCGACGAGGTTACCGAGGCGGAGGCTTTCGTGGGAGATGAGGCGATGGTATTGGTCGGATTTTTTTTGAGGAAGAGAGTCTTCTTTTTCGAGGCGCTCGGCGAGAAGCCGAATAGAGGCGATGGGAGTGCGGAGTTCGTGGGAGACGCTGGCGACGAAGTCGGATTGCAGCGCGGTGAGTTGTTGCTGTTTGCGGAGGGTGAGGTAGGCGATAGTGGAGGCGAGGGCGGTGAGGAGGGTGGTGGAGAGGAGGATGAGTTTGAGGCGAGAGAGACGTCTATCAGTTTCGATTTGCAGATATTGGGTGTTTTCGAAGGTGATGATTGAGAAGCCGTTTCCGCTCTTGGTGAGGTAGGCTTGCTTGTAGTTGAATTTGTTAGAAGGGGTGAGTGCGGTTGTCTGGGAGTAGACGTGCCTTGCTCCAGAAAGTTCATCTTCCCACTGGTAGGCTAGCCATTCGGGGGGAGGGTTTTGGGCGATGCGCTTTTCGATTTCTTGCGTGAGTGCGTGGAATGGGACAATGTTGACTCCTTGGCTGGTGAAGAGGGTTCGATCTTGTTGCGAAAGCCAGTTGGGAACGAGGCCGTTGGGGTAGGGGGTGGGCATGCTACGGAGTTTTTCGTAGAAAGGAATTTGGGTGGTGATTTTCTCTAACAGTTGAGAGTCGGGCTCTTGGAGCAGGGGTGTGGACTTTTTAAGCAGGAGAGGGGTGAGCTCGGTGGGATGCCGTGAGAGATTACGGAGAAAGGTGTCAGTGGTTGTCGGGAGGGGGTTGAGTTTGAGTAATTGGTGCGAGATGAGGGTGGGGAGGTGTTGGCCGGAAGGGGTGTAGAGGTCGGTGATCGCGGGGTCGAGGAGGAGGGAGTTGAGGGCACGGAGAGCTTGCTCGGGTGGGAGTTGACTGGCCTCGCGAAAGGTTAGCGCAAGGGGATGCTCGTTGGAGGGAGGAATGATTGGGTAAGGGATGGAGAGGGCGACTGCATCATCGACACGGGTTGGTTCGAGAAGGTTTTGGTGGGTTTGCTGGGTCCAAGTTTGGGCCTGCTTACGGTAGGAGGCCTCGATGGTGGTCTTTTCGTTCTGATAGAGGCGCAAGGAGAGCAGCCCCAGAATGAGAACTGGGGCTGCGAAGAGTAAGGGAGTGAAGAGACTGCGAAGCATTTGTGCAAATAATGCTGAAATGAGGGGGTGAACTGAGGAAGATGATTTGATTCCGAAATGCGCTTGTTAGTTTTGTTGTGGGATGGGC
>CAZUEC010000198.1:1951-4835 GCA_964618865.1 uncultured Roseibacillus sp.
TGAGGAAGATGATTTGATTCCGAAATGCGCTTGTTAGTTTTGTTGTGGGATGGGCACTCTACGACGTCCTTGTTGATTGCGAAATCTAGGAGGAGTGTTCTCTTTCTTTTTGATACGGATTAGTTTTCTTGAGGGGAAAGAAGTGTAGCTGAAGTCGTGGAATCGGACTTGAGGATGAGCTGTGAGAAGATCTGAGATTAAGGGGAGGGCGGGGGCGGTTTGTTCTTCCGGGAGAGGGGTTTGCCAGATGATGGTTCCTTCTTTTTGAGTGAAAGTCGGAAAGCGGGGAGCCCAGTTTTGTTTGATGGGCTCTCCCATTCCGATCTTCAGAGACCAAGGAGTAGAAAGAGTTTCCGTGAGGATTGTTTTCAGGTCCTCGGGGAAAGGGGTGTGTTCTTTTGCTGGAGGGAGAACGATGATGTAGCTAAAGGCCTTGTTTTGTGGGGGAGAGGCGAAGAAGTCTTGCAGGGAATGGAGCTTGCCCTTGTCGTCGTCGAAAGCGGAGTTGCCGGAAACATAAACATAGACATGTGCTTGTTGCCAGTCGATAGGCTGGAGAGGGAGCCCATGAGGTTGTGCTAAGGCGAGCAGGTAGCTGGCAACCCCTTTGAACGGAAGCCATTCGAGTGAACCTAATGGTGCAGGTGAGGGAAGGAACCAAAAAGGACCGTCGAGATTTTGGCAGATTTTTCCAGTGCCCTGAGATTGAACCACTGGTCCGGCTTTAGCTCCTTTGACTGAGAAATGAATGTGGTCTCCGGGACGCACTCCGCGATGGGCTCTGGAGTCGGAGATGACTCTAAGTTCGCCAGTTTTGGGATCGGGGCGACGAATTTGAGGTGCGGCGAGGAAGTAAGGCGCGATGCCGGCAGCAATGCGGACGCGCTCAGTGGTGTCTTGAATAGACTTCGGTTGGTAGCGGAAGATAGGGCCAGTGGCATTATCAGCGTTCGTGAGGACTTGACCGTCACCGAGAGTGAGAGTGAGATCCATTGGGCGGGGAGTTTGCAGGAAGGTCGTGACCTTGTTGTCAGGGAGTATGGAGTCTTTAGGGCGAGTAGGGACTTCGACGATATCTCCCCATTGGAGGGGGAAGTCTTCTCCAGAGGCAAGATGATCGAGGAAGAGGATGGAGATGGGTTCGGTTTGTTCGAGGCGGTGAATGAGGAGCGGTTGATCGCCGGAGAGATCGAGATAACGGTCTGGGCTGAGATTGGCAGAGTGGACGAAGTCTTTGAGGGTGACTGATGAGACGGCGCTTTCAGGAGAGAAAAGGCAGTGAAAGGTGGGGCCTTGCTTGTGTTGAATCGCAGAGAGTCCTAGGGAAAGCCAGATGCCGTTGGGGCGATGAGGGTTGTGCTTAGGATTGAAGTTGAGGGCGTGCCAGAGCAGAGGAAAGGATTCGGTTGCGCCTGGACGAAGTTTTTTTTCGCTGTTGAGAAAACTTCCTAGTCGAAGAGGCTGAACGAGCTTTGGATCTGCGCCAGCTTCCAAGAGGGCTTTGATTGCCTCTGGAGAAATCGATTCATCGGTGTAGGTGGAGCCCCTTATGACTCCCAGAACGCAAGAGAAAGGAGAAGAGTCGGAGGAAGAAGAATCTTGGAAGTTTGGGTCGGCTCCTGCGGCGAGGAGTTTGTGGAGCGTTTGAAGGGCCTCTTCGGGATGGTATTCGAATCCTTCCATGATGAGGAGTCGGAGGGGAGATGAATGACCGTCAGGGGAGAGGTTCAGGTTCGGCTTGGTAGCGAGAATAAGATCAAGGCAGAGAAAGAGATCTGACACGTTGTCAGGGAGTGTAAAAATCCGATAAGGACTATTCACGGTTTTGCCCGCGTCATTAGTGCGCTTTTTATCTCTGTAACGGAAGAAGAGTTGCTGGATGACTTTGTAGGTAGCATGTTTTTCGAGCTGCAGGCCGTGTTCAATGAGTGTTTTGAGAACCGCTGGATTCGCGGTTTGAACGGCTTTAGCGATGGCTTTTTCTTGAGCTTCTGCAGGAAAGGTATTGAGAACGTTAGCTTCGATCATGTTGTCGAACCATTTTTGAGATTTAAGTTCGATGGCGCGGGTGAGCAGGTTGGGATCGGCCTTGCTCCAGTCGGCCCCGGCTTCGAGAAAAATTTGAATGATTTGATCCGCGCTTTCTGCTTGTTCGGGAGAGGCGAGTCTTTCAAAGGCAAGAGAGAGAGGAGAGCGTTTTTTTTCTCCTGTTTTCAAGTAGGGGTCAGCTCCTTTGGTGAGGAGCAATTCAATCATTGTGAGAATTGATTCCTGATCCTCGTGATATTTCAGTTTAGAAAGGAGCAGCGCGAGGGGCGAGAGTTTGTCGTCGCCGAGCTTTTGGTTAGGGTTGGCTCCGTGTTCGAGAAGGGTCTTGAGAAGAGGGATGTATTTGGGAGTTGGGGCATCGAGAGTGGAACGGAGAGGACTGCCCCCAGGAGGATTGATGACGGTGGCTTTTTGGGATTCAGGGAGAGCGTCGATGAGTTGAGAAAGGGTTCTGAATCCACCCGAAGAAATAATGGCCTTTGAGAGATGAGAGGAGTTGGGAATGAGGCCGAGGGAAAGGAGGTATTGAGTGATTGATTGGTGGCCTTCTTCCAAAGCGTAGCCGAGTGCCACGGGGCCTTCTTTTTCGAGGCTGGCTCCTCGCTCGATGAGGAGTTTGCACATTGCGAGGTGACCATTTAGGGCGGCAGATTGGAGCGGAGTAATTCCAGAGCCATCCCGAGAGATGTCGGCCCCCGCATCGAGGAGGAAGGTGGCGACTTTGAGTTGGCTGTTCTGAGCAGCGGTGTTGAGAGGGCCGGTGTTGAGAAGATCCGGGCTTTGCGCGAGGAGCTTTTTGAGCTCGGCTATTTTTTGATCTTCAGGGTTGAGGGGA
>CAZUEC010000199.1:0-4788 GCA_964618865.1 uncultured Roseibacillus sp.
CTATTGGTTGCTTTGCCAATTAGCTCTGGCTGCCAGACTCCAGGAACTGGAGTTTCCTTTCCCGAAAGCCAAAGAGCGCACAGCCGGCGCGGTCGAATGAAGGTAAAGCCTTGCTCAGGGCCATACCAACCTGCACAGGAGCCATAAAGTTCGATGTGACCGTTTTGCCAAGGTAATCGGTAGCGACTTGTGCCTTTCGCGCCAAGTGAGGCGCTTCGTTCGAAGCCTTGTTTTACAAGGAAATTGCCATTTGGATGAGTGACATCTTGTCCCCAAAAAAACATTTGTTGTTGAATGCCATCCGCTAGGTCGCGAATGAAGTAGGGAGCGATGGAGATCTCAGATGTCTTCATTAACGCCATTTACTTGCATTAATTAGCTTAACGCAAGTAAATCGCATTAATTTTGAGTAGAAATCAAAGTGAGAAGCTCTCGGGGCGTGTTGTTTGGTGAATTTTTGAGGATGGTGAAAGAGGGAAGGAGGGGCAGGTGACTGAGTGGGTGGTTTAGTTTTCCGTCTTCTCTAGTTTTCGTTATTTTTTTGGGACCAGTTGAGAAGGGAGCGGGCTCTTTTTTTGGCGACTCTTCGGCTCTTTTCAATTTCTTCGGGGACGAGATCGTAGCCATGCTTTTTGCCACCCATGAGACGGTTGAATCGTTTTTGAGTGGCTTTGTCTGGGTGACGAAGGCCGAGGTTGTGACCAAGTTCGTGGGAGCAGGTTCTTGCAATGGAGCCGATTTCAAATGGCCCTCGTTCGGTAAGTTGAAATTTGATTGGACGTTTTTTTCCTTTGAATGGTTTATCAGTCCAAACTCCGCTGAAGGCCCAGTTGCCTCCGATGGAAGCTACTCCTTGAGCGGTGAGTCCCATGTAGGGGAAGAGGTAGAGATTGTGTGCGACGGGGTGTCTCTTTGAGGTTGCGCTGAGGCGCCGAATATTTGAAACTCGTTCGGGGAATTTTTCTTCTGGGGTGTCTCGTTTGGAATTTTGAATGTAGGTGATTGCTGCTTCTTTATCAGAGATTTGTGCTGCGGGTTGTTCGATGATGCTTTCAAGAACCCATTGAATTTTAGCTTGCTTCCATATACGATTGATCTCCGGCAAGATCTCTTTTTCAAAATCTTGTGAAGTGACCCAAGTTTTCATTTCTACTTCTTTTTGAACGAGGGTGACATCGGTAATGAGGTGGACTCGAAGGGGGAGTTGAATGAGGCCGTCGGGCTCTTCGGGGAGGTGAGTGAGTTGTGAGATTCGTCTGCTTGAGGGTTGATTATTCTTGGTTTCGGAAGAGTTGCTGTTTCGAGAAGAGGCAAAAAAGAAGACGACACTGAACATTAAAGCGAGGGCCGTGGTGAGCGAAGGTTTGAAGGAAGGCGCCCGATGATTCCTAGTCAGCATCTAGGGGATATAGATTTTTATGGGCTGAATTCGAGTCAAATTTATTTGAAGCTTGAGTGAGGAGGTTTTTATTTTCGGCGTAGAGAGTATGCTTGGTTATTGAGAATGGTCATGGCTTCGATGAGAGGCTGATGGGGTTCGCCTTTGAGGCTGACGATTCCTTTCTGAGCGTAGTCGAAATCGTCAGCGTATTTGAACCAATGCCAGCCGACGCAATTCGGGACATTTTTGAGAAGGGCGGCGGTGAAGGTGTGATAGAATTCGCCTGCTTCTTCATGCTTGAGGACTCGGAATCCTGCTCCCTCCGCTTTTGTTCGTCTGCTGTCGACCTTCATGGCATAGAATTCGCCTACGAGGAAGGGGCGTTGAGACCATTTAGTGAATAAGGAGGTGTCTTGCCTTTCAGGTTTCCAGTGATGGTATAAGTTAATGGAGACGACGTCACAAACTTGTGAAGCTTGGAGAACTGGTTCACTGATGCAACGCCCATGAAGGCGGCTACCGAGATAAAGGTGATTTGGATCGGCGGCTTTGAGTGCGGAGGCGACGGTTTCGAAATATTGTTGAGCGACGAACTCGAGAAAGGCGGCTTGTGTTTTTGGATTTTTCTTACTGGAAGAGGAGAGCTTGTTTTCTTTGAGCCAATTCTCTGCCCCTTGGCGGCTAGGGTCGTCTTCAGAAAGAGAGAGGTATCTGGTGAGAGCGTCGGGACGGAAGTCGAGTTCGTTGTCGGAAAAGTAGCCGATGAGGTAGGGATCGTCGCGGGTGGTTTCGGTTTTGGTTTGGGCGTATTCTTGGCAGAATTGTACCCACTGGGGATCGAAGACGGGTATGGTTTGGTTAAATTCGCGAGTGACGCCATTGAGGGTGGAATGTTGTCGAAAGTATTCTCTCATGAAGCCGAGAGTGCCGCAGTAGGGTATTTGGCGTTGTGTTTTTTCAAAAGCTTGTGGTTCAGACCAGCGACCGATGGTGTTAAATCCTGCGTTCTGGAGGAGGGTGGAGGTCTCTAAGCTCCAAGCGTTCTTGTCTTGAGTATTCACTCGATCGGGATCGACGGAGTTGACTCCTACGGTGAGGAAGAGACAGCCTTCGGGATCGATAAACCACCATTTTTTCCCAAGTTGAGTGACTCGGAAATAGCCAGGTTCTGCGACTTGATGTTTCGCCCAGCCTCCGAAGCGATTACGTGAGTCGGGAGTTTTAGCGGTTTTGATTGTTTTTGTTTTTCGATTTTCCCAATCGCCGCCGGCGTCACTCGTTCGTATGGATCCGCTCCAAGCTTGAGGAAGAAGAGAGAAAATCAGCAGGGTGCAGAGAATCGTTTGTTTGAGTAGAGACATCTTTTCAAATGTGTACTCGAATCGTCTTTCTGCAAACTCTGCAGGCAAAGAACTAGAGCTGGAGTTGGTTATGCCTTGTTCTTGAAAAATTTCACTTCAGTCATTTCGGCAATCTCAATTGGAAGACGGTCTAGGATTGAGGGAAGGAGGGAAGGTGAATTTGTGGCGGTTTTGGGTTTTGCGAATGGCGAGGTCGTGGCATCTTGCGGACATGACTCCTGCGGACTTACAAGCGCTTCCCGATTCCTCGGGTCATTATGGTGATTTTGGCGGTATGTTTGTACCAGAGACTTTGATGGCTCCATTGCAGGAGCTTTCCGAAGAGTATGAGCGAGCGAAGCAAGATCCTGCTTTTCAGGAGGAATTGGATGAGTTGCTCAAGGATTTTTGTGGTCGGGAGACTCCTCTCTATTTTGCGGAGCGATTGACGGAAAAATTGGGCGGGGCCAAGATTTACCTGAAGCGAGAGGATTTACTACATACTGGGGCGCACAAGATTAACAATGCGCTTGGGCAGGTGCTGATTGCGAAGCGATTGGGGAAGACTCGGATTATCGCGGAGACGGGAGCTGGTCAACATGGAGTGGCGACCGCTACGGTTTGTGCACGCTTTGGAATGAAGTGTGTGGTTTATATGGGTGCGGTTGATATGGAGCGACAGGCTCTTAATGTTGCGCGAATGGAGTTGATGGGGGCTGAGGTGCGAGGTGTAGAGGCGGGACAACGCACTCTGAAGGAGGCGGTCAATGAGGCGATGCGTGATTGGGTGGCGACGGTAGAGGATACACATTACATCATTGGTTCGGCGCTTGGTTCACATCCTTTCCCGATGATGGTTCGCGACTTTCATCGCGTGATTGGAGTGGAAGCTCGGAAGCAAATTTTAGAAAAAGAAGGACGTCTGCCGGATTTATTGGTGGCGTGTGTCGGTGGCGGCTCGAATGCGATTGGTCTTTTTCATCCCTTTTTAGATGTGGAAAAAATTCGCATGGTGGGAGTGGAAGCGGGTGGAGATGGGATCATTCCAGAGCGTCATGCGGCGAGGTTCCAAGGGGGAAAGTTGGGAGTGTTGCAGGGGACTAAGACTTGGTTATTGGCCAATGATGATGGTCAAATCGAATTGACTCATTCGGTGAGTGCGGGGCTCGATTATGCGGCGGTAGGGCCGGAGCACGCTTTTCTTCAGAACGAAGGGCGCACCGAATACACTTACGCGACCGATAAGGAGGCTTTGGCAGCGTTTCAGGAGTTGGCTCAGACGGAAGGAATTTTACCGGCTTTGGAAACGAGTCATGCTATCGCCTACGGCATTAAGGTGGCGGGTAGCCTGCCGAAGAGCGATATTATGATCATCAATTGTTCTGGCCGTGGGGACAAGGATGTTGCCACGGCTGCAAAGCATCTACTTTAAATCTCGTAGATTTGAGATGGCTTTGTGGTGGGGGTTAGGCGCAAACCTCAGGAGCAGACTTCACCTTCGCCGAAGAAACGTTTGATTTCGGCCGCTGCGGCTTCGGGAGAATCAGAGGCGTGGCAGACGTTGCGCATCTTGGAGTCACCGGACTTATCGCCAAAGTCACCACGGATGGTTCCGGCAGCGGCTTCTGTCGAGTCCGTGGGTCCGAGAAGGTCACGCACTTTGGAAATCACGTCTTCACCGGCAAGAGCAAGTGCGATGACGGGGGATTCTTGCATGAAGTTGCGGACGTCGGGGAAGAAAGGCATCTCGGCGATGTGTGAGTAGTGCTCTGCGAGGATTTCGTCTGAGAGAGACATCATCTTGATGCCTTTGATCTGAAAGCCAGCGGCTTCATAGCGAGCGAGAACGGTTCCGACGTTTGCCTTGGCGACTGCATCGGGTTTGAAGAGGATGAGAGTGGTTTCTTGTGCCATGTAGTCGCGGGATTAGCGTGATTTCGAGGCGAAGGCAAGACTGGGTTTAGCGGGGATAGGATCGGGCTCTTGGCTGGGGAGGTGGGGAGGCCGAAAAGAGGCTTTCGATTTCAGGATTTGAAGCGTGAGATGCTAAAAAAACGGCTGGGAGAG
>CAZUEC010000200.1:0-4783 GCA_964618865.1 uncultured Roseibacillus sp.
ACCGCAAGGTATCTCCTGTTAACGCAACCTGACCTCGCACAAAGGAAAGAAGCATGAGTTCTACGAAGAGATACAAAAATAAGGCAACCCCAGTGACCAAAACCGAAACCTGCCACTTTCCTTCTCGGAAAAGAGGCTGCACTCCCTGCATCACAAACCCCGCAATTGCAAAGAGAAAGATGGAATAACCAAATTTCAGAGTCGCTGCCACTTCAGGGTAGACCTCCGCATCTCCGGTTACTGAGAGAATGGTATGTTGGGCATCCCAGAGGAAACCACAAACAAACGAGAGAAGAAGAACTCCCACTACGTCTAAGGTAACCGCAGCACATATGAAAATAAGGGGCACTAGGAAGAAACGAACGTGGTAGAGGCTTGGGAAAACCGGGATGAATTGTCGCAATATGAAGGCGACAATGAGCAAGGCTAAAACGGTGAGCAGATAACGGATCATTCTGCACTCTCTTCCTTCTGAGTCGCTGATTGTTCTCTAGCGAGAACAAAAACCACAGCCAAATTTTGTAGATCAACACTCGGGATTACGATCGCTTCGCTCTCGTAACTTCCAAGAAACACTTCATCAATTGTTCCAACCTGAATATCAGCTGGAAAAATCCCGCCACGTCCGGTCGTGAAAACTTTCATCCCTTTTTGGACAACGGCATTACGATTGAGATAACGCAAACGGAGAAGGGGAGTGGAGCCATATTCTCCAGGTTCACCGCTGAGAATTCCTTTTTCAGGAGAGCCTTCAACATAGACGGATACCTGACAGCTCTCATCAGTGATTAAAACTATGTTGGCCACCTCCTCAAAAGCTTGGTCGATTCGGCCGACTAAGCCTCCTTCCGCTAAGACTGTGAGCTGCGTTCCCAAATCATCATTTTCTCCCTGATCAATAGTGAGAGTATCCCACCAAGTAGATGGTTGGCGTTTGATCACTTTTGCCGCCTTCACATCAAAGAGAGTCTTCTTTTGAAATCCGAGTGCTTGATTGAGTTGGAGATTCTCTCGTTCGAGTTCACGAAAACGACCTTCGATGATTTTTAATTCTCCATAGTCAGATTGAATGGCATCTAATTTGCGCTGCAAATTTTCGGAGTGCTCGACTTCTCTGACAAAATCGCGGCTGAGTTTTTCAATGTTGGACCCACTTTTCAGAAAAGGAGCGATCACTCGATAGTAATTTTCCTGAATCTTTCGGACCGTGAGCGGACTCAGCGTCAAAACCCACGTCGTTGCACCAAGAAAAATAAGAAGAGCAAAAAGTGTGAGTGGTTTCATGTCTCAAACAGTCCCAGCAAAGTAAGTTAACGAGTCGAGTGATAATCGGTATTTGTAACCCGTTTGAGAAACGCCAGCTCGCTTAAAGCTTTTCCGGTTCCTTCTGCTACCGCACTGAGAGGATCTTCTGCAATGTGAACTGGCAGCCCAGTCTCTTCCCGCAGTAGCTTATCAAGCCCTTTTAAAAGCGCTCCGCCCCCAGCTAGCACTAAACCTCGGTCTACCAAGTCAGCTGCCAATTCAGGTGGGCATCGCTCAAGGGTTGTCCTGACTGAATCGACAATGGTGGCAAGAGGATCGGCCATCGCTTCGCGGATTTCTTGCGAGGTGATAGTTACTGTCTTTGGAAGCCCAGACACCAAGTCTCGCCCTTTTACCTCCATGCTCGTCTCCTTAGGCAGTTCTGAAGCCGAGCCGATTCGGATTTTGATTTCCTCCGCAGTGCGTTCGCCAATCATGAGATTGTAGCCTCGCTTCATGTATTGGATCACGGCCTCATCGAGCTCGTCACCCGCAGTACGGACACTTCGTGCATAGACTATTCCTGAAAGTGAAATCAGAGCCACTTCTGTTGTCCCTCCTCCAATATCTACAATCATATTTCCCGATGCATCCTGAACCGGAAGACCCACTCCAATCGCCGCAGCCATCGGCTCTTCAATCAGATAAACTTCGCGAGCACCGGCTTGTTCAGCTGATTCTTTCACCGCTCGTCGTTCGACTTCAGTAATACCTGAAGGAATCGCAATCACGACTCGTGGCCTTGCCCGTCGCTTGTTGTTTACCTTGCGAATGAAATGCCGGAGCATGGCCTCGGTTACTTCAAAATCAGCAATGACCCCATCCTTGAGCGGGCGAATGGCAACAATGTTGCCAGGCGTACGACCCAACATTCGCTTGGCATCGTCACCGACTGCTAAGACCTCATTGGTGCCGGCCTTGACGGCCACAACCGAGGGTTCCCGAAGGACAATTCCATGGTCCTTGACGTTGACCAAGGTGTTGGCCGTACCAAGGTCGATGCCAATGTCATTGGACAATAGGCCAAAAAACTTTGTGAAAAACATGAGATAAAAGGTCAAAAATAAAAGGTTAAGAAAACAGCATTTCAGGAGTCGCGCTAATATGTAAGTAGTTGATTTTGAGGGTTTTTTGCTAAGAAATTACGCAAAATTCATTACCTTGATAGGCGCTTCGTGTCCGGCAACTATCGAAGTTCCGCAGTCTTACGGCAAGCGGGAATGTTGTCAGGCCGGAGTCAGATTTTTCTGATGTCTCTTGAGGAATTCTCGCGCCAAATTTTGGTAAGCTTTTGCCCCAATTCCATTGCCGTCGTGGTCAAAAATGGTCAAACCGTGACTCGGAGCTTCTCCGAGTCGGATTGTTCGTGGAATGACCGTGTCGTAGAGCTCATTTGGGAAGTAGTTACGCACTTCATCAACCACATTGCGGGACAAGTTTGTGCGCCCATCATACATCGTCATGAGAATCCCTTCAATAAAGACACTTTCATTGACCCGAGCTTCCCGAATCTGAGTCACGACACGGGTAATTTTGGCCAATCCTTCGAGACCAAACCACTCACACTGCAAAGGAATCAGGATTTCATCTGCCGCAGCCAGCGCTGAAGTCATTAGGATCCCAAGCGAAGGAGGAGTATCTAAGAGGCAATAATCATAAGCCGATTGGACAACAGTCGAGCTCTGCAAAACCTCTGTGAGTCGGGTGAGATGGTTGTCGAAACGAACGAGCTCGACCTCAACTCCCGCTAAATCCATTTCGGCAGGAATCAGATGCAGGTTTTCCTGAGTCGTTGTCAGAATTTTTGACTGTAATGGCTCATCGCCAACCAAAGTGGCATAAATGCTCTCATTTTCTTCGGCTGGGAATCCTAGACCGCTGGTTGTGTTGGCCTGAGGATCAAGATCGATGAGCAGCACTCGCTGTCCTTCACGGGCCAGTGCTGAGGAGAGGTTGATGGAAGTCGTCGTCTTGCCAACGCCGCCTTTCTGATTCGCAATCGCGACAACTTTCATGTGGTGGGAACAGCTCACGTCAAAGCCGGTGGCAAAACAAGCTCTACTTGGGTTCTTTCTTGTGGATTCAATCAGACAAAGAAGGTTCCACGTGCTGACATTCGCCAGCTAAAGGCTTATTTTAAAGGGATTTAAGCACGTTCACCCCCTTTTATCCAAATACTAATAACTTCGCATAATAAATGTAATGCGTAATCCTAAAGTGGCGCTCTTGCTGGAACTCTACCCTGTTTGTTCAGTTGAGCGATTCGCACAAAGGAGAATTCTCAGACCGACTCAGCAACGAGTTTAAAGCTCTTTTCTCAACCCAAGACCCAATGCACTCCCCAAGTCACGATAAGAGGCATGGTGAGCAGAGAAACTAAGCTCGTTGCCATGACAACCTGCATCACCACTTGAGGTTTTCCGCCGTAAGCTTTCGCTAAAATAATCGGAGTCACCGCCGCAGGCATTCCTGCCTGCACAACGAGCACTTGTTTTAATTCTGGGATGAGCGGTAAAAACTTGGCCACAGAGAGAAATAGAAACGCCATCAAAACATTGCGCACTAAGATGGCGCCTGATGCGACTTTCCAATCAATTTTCTCCTTCCCAAATAAATCTCCGATCGTGGCTCCGATTAGAATCAACGCCATTGGAAAAGCACATCCTCCCATCCAACTCATTGCAGTGCGAAGAATCACACCTAGCAAAGGACCCTCTTGCGGGTGAAGAACTTTTCCCGCTCCAGTATAGACCGCTATTAATCCCAACGAAATCGCAATGAGCGGCCCATTAATAAGAACTCGGGGCGATTTTAAAAACTGCCCCGTTAAAATCATAATGCCCACCACCCAGATCGCAAATTCAACTCCAAGACTATGAACGAAAAGGACACCTAACACTCGATCCCCGCTTTCTTCTGTTACGAACAGCGCCACCAAAACAGGAATGGCCGTATAGCCATAGTTCTGAAGTCCTCCAGCTAGAGTAAAGCTTCGACTTCCGGAACCACGCTTCATTCCCAACGCTCGGCTCACTGCCCAAGAAAGAGCATAGGCGATCAAGATCATCCCAAAGCCGACTCCGACTCCCCACCCGACTACCGATGGTGAACGCAAAAGCTCATTCCCCAACACTTTATCTAAAATCAGACAGGGATAGAGAATATGAATCACTAATCGCATCAACCCTTGATCCGTTTCCGAAGTGAGCACTCGAAATTTACGCAAAGCGACTCCCGCACCAGCCAAAAGGTAGACTGGGAGCACCGCTTCTAAAACCGTCGCGAAAGAGATCACTGTACTAACGACACTCTTTTGACGAAAAGAACAAGACTCAGGTTCTTCCTAATGCGAGAATTTCAAACACAGAAAAGACTGAAAGCAGATGAATACGGAAGTTGGAAAAATTGATTTAGGCTCCTGCCTTCTTCTCTTGATAAAAGAAGGCCCCATACCAACGTCAACTTGTTCTCATTTGTG
>CAZUEC010000201.1:0-4744 GCA_964618865.1 uncultured Roseibacillus sp.
GAATGAGAGGAATGAGAGGAATGAGAGGAATGAGATTATTTCGTTTCTTCTAAGAAGAGGGTTTCTAGGGAGGTTCGAGGGTGGGTGGCGGAGATGAGTTCGCTTTTTTCTTCAGAGGAAACTAAGGCTTCGATTTTTTGCAAAAGTTCTGGAGAGGCATTTTTGAGTAAGATTTCGGTTTGATCTTGTAAGGAGACGAGTTCGTCAAGGCGTCCTTGTTTGAGCATTTTCCCTTGATGAATGATGCCGATGGTGTCGCAAATTTCTTGGACTTGTTCTAAGAGGTGAGAGCAGAGAAAGACGGTGATTCCGCGCGATTTGAGATCGAGAATGAGGTCGCGGATTTGGCGTGAACCGAGAGGGTCGACTCCGGCAGTGGGTTCGTCGAGAATGAGGAGGCGAGGTGATTGAATGAGGGCTTGGGCGAGTCCGATACGTTGCAGCATGCCTTTGGAATATCCTGCTAAGCGGCGCTCGGCTGCGTCTGTTAGAGAGGTGAGAGTGAGGAGTTCTTCGATACGATCGTTGAGCTCAGTTTTTTTCATTCCGCATAGTTTCCCGTAGAATTTGAGGGTTTCGCGGCCGGTAAGGTGTTTGTAGAAATAGGGGTTTTCGGGGAGGTAGCCGACATTTTTACGAGAGTCGACTTTGATGGAGTTTTTGCCAAAGATTTCGCAAGTTCCGCTAGTGGGAGCGAGCAATCCGAGGAGGGCTTTCATGGTGGTTGATTTGCCGGAACCATTTGGGCCAATGAGGCCATAGACTTGCCCAGGGCCAATGGAGAGGGAGACGTTATCGACGGCACGATGCTTCTTGCGTTTGATGGCAGAAGGGAAGTCTTTGACGAGGTTTTTGATTTTAACGGCGAGGTCGCTCACGGAAGAAGTGTAGTAAGATGTTGGGACCTTTGGAGCGTAAATCGGAAAAAAATTGATTATTCATTAAGCTCGAGGATGATGATTTTGGTGGGTCTGGATGAGGTGTTTCTGGTCTAGATGGGTGTAAATCTGGGTGGTGGAGATGTCGGCATGGCCGAGGAGCTCTTGAATAACCCGAAGGTCGGCGCCTCCTTCTAAGAGGTGGGTGGCAAAGGAATGGCGAAGAAGGTGGGGGTAAATTTTTTGAGGGATTCCGGCTTGTTCTGCTCTTTTTTTGACGATTTGACGTACTCGGCCGGGTGAGAGGGGACCACCACGAATAGAGAGGAAAATGTGAGAGGATGTTTTTCCTGATTTGACCAGTTCAGGGCGCTCTGTTTGGAGATAGTGTTCCATGGCTTGGAGGGCACGGCCTCCAATGGGTACGAGGCGGGTTTTGTTTCCTTTTCCGGTGACTCGGAGGATGGCTTCGTCTTCGTCTAGATTTTCTAGGCGAGCTTGGCAGAGTTCGGAGAGGCGGAGTCCTGAGGAGTAAAAGAGCTCTAGGATGGCGAGGTCGCGTTTGCCGAGTGGTTTGTTGGGTTCAATGGAGTTGAGAAGTTGGGTTAGGTTTTGAGCAGAAAGGGTTTCGGGGAGTTTGGCGGGTTCCTTGGGGGGGAGCAGGGATTCTGCGGGATCGTGTTCAATTTCTCTTCGAGAGACCAGAAAGCGGAAAAAGACTTTGAGATGAACGACGAGAATGCGCTGTGAGGAGGCGGAGAGGGAGTCTTTGCGTCTGGCGGTGAGGAAGGTGGTGAGCGTTTCGGTTTTGACGTTTTTGGGGTGGGTGATTTGTTTCTTTTCGGCCCATTGGGTAAAGGATTCTAAGGATTGCTGAACGGAGATTTGATAGGCTGTGGACAGCCCTCGTTCGGTGGCGAGGAAGAGGATAAAGCTGTCGACGAAGATCTGCACTGGTCTGTTGATACTCTTAATTAAGAATGGTTTCCAGTCTTGAAGCGTGAAGTCTTAAATAAGGGGAGGGGCTATTTTGGTCGTGAATTTCGTTCTAGCATTGAGTTTTTTCGGAAAACGATTACACCCTCGCCTCCCGCGACCATGCCGAAAGTATTTATCAAGACCTACGGATGACAAATGAACGAGCGCGACTCTGAGCAGGTTGCTCGAGAGTTTGTGGATGGAGGTTACACTTTGACTCAAGATGAGTCGGAAGCTGATGCCATTTTGGTGAATACTTGTTCGGTTCGAGATCAGGCCGAGCAAAAGGCGTTGGGAAAGATGGGGATGATGGGAAAGCACCGTGAGGAGCGGCCACATGTGGTCTATGGCTTCATGGGGTGTATGGCTCAAAGTCGAGGGGCGGAGCTTTTTGAGCGGATTCCTCACCTCGATGTGGTGGTTGGGACTCAAAAGTATCACAAGGTTTTTCATCATGTGGATGGAGTCCTTAAGACTCGTTTGGTGGGGAGAATGGATGAGGTTGGAGCGGAAATTTTGACGAGTCGGGTGGAGGATGAAGTGCAGATTCGCCCGTTGGGTGGAAATGGAAAGCCGAAGCCGATCTCTGAAGGGTTGGTGGATATCGAGGAGGAAAGTGGGAGTCAGAATACGATTCGTGATCATGTGCCGTCAGCCGATAAACGGGCGAGTTCTTTTGTGAGTATCATGCAGGGTTGTAATATGCGGTGTAGCTTTTGCATCGTGCCTGATACACGGGGGAAAGAGCGAGGAAGGCCGATCTTGGAGGTGGTTGATGAGATTAAGCAGTTGCGCGATGAGGGTGTGAAGGAGGTTACCCTCTTAGGGCAGATCGTGAATCTTTATGGGCGAACTGAATTCCCTAAGGTGGATGATAAGTCTCCTTTTGTGCAATTGTTAGAAGCTGTTCACGAAGTGGAGGGGATCGAGCGTATTCGGTTCACGAGCCCTCATCCGATTGGTTATCGTGACGATTTGGTTGCGGCTTTTACTTATCTTCCGAAGCTTTGTTCTCATATTCACTTTCCGATGCAGAGTGGTAGTGACCGTATTCTTAAGGCTATGCGTCGTCCTTACAAAAATGAGAAGTTTATTTCTATTTGTGAGAAGATGAAGGCGGCTCGCCCTGATATGGCAATTACTACTGATATTATCGTAGGTTTTCCAGGGGAGACTGAAGAGGACTTTCAGGCTACGGTCGACTGTGTTCAGAGAATTGGTTTTGATAATAGTTTTATCTTTCGCTACTCAAAGCGCAAAGATACTCCTGCGGCTGAGATGGAAGGGCAGCTCTCTGAGCGGATAAAGGAGGAGCGAAATCAAGAGCTTCTTCGTATCCAGGGAGAATTGACCAAAGCGAAAAATGCGGCTTTGATCGGGACGCGGCAGCAAGTGCTCTGCGAGGGGCCGAGTAAGACGAATAAGGAGCGTTTGAGTGGGCGGACGGTTCACAATAAGATCGTTATTTTCGATGGGGATTCTGAGCGGATGACGGGGGAGCTCTTCGATGTTCATGTGGAGGATTCGACTGGTTACACGCTTTATGGGCGACCTGATTTCGATTAATTTGAGTTCATTTTTTGGCGTTCCTCGAGAGGGGAGTGGTCTCTCGAAGCTGTTTTCATGATGAAGGCAAGGGGTGAGGTTTGAGCCTATGATTCGCCTTTTATTGATTAAATAATTGTGATATTTTAGCTGCATGAGATACGCGCGATCAGCAATTGTCCTTATTTTAGCCGCAATGGTCCTTCTTGTGTCGGGTCAATATTTTGGTTGGTGGAACGCACCTCTTCCTGGAATAGAGAGGGTTCCTTCATATGAGGCGCGCAAAAATCAGCGAGAGGCCGAGCGGAGTGCGCGGCGTCGAGAATCAGGTTTAGAGGATGAGGAGGGGAATGCGATTGAAACCGATAGTGTGGGTAGGCGGCGTTCCCAAGCGCTCAGTCAGGGGAGCCAAGTGGGTGCTAACTAATTCGAAACATGGTTTCGTCGTTCGTGAGGTGAGGGTTTTTTAAAAGACGAGGTGTTTCAGTTGGTGTTATTTTGGGCTGATTTTATTTTTAGCTCCTTTGTTTTGAGGAGGTAGGGTTGAGGCTTTTTGCCGAATGACTTTGCCGAACTGTTGTTCTTTGTTCTTCCTGAGAAATGGCAACAGAGTGGTGTTCAAAAAGAAGGCTGGTTGAAATTTTTCAATGACGGCGTTGCTCCTCGGTCATTGGTCCCGTTTGAATTTTTGATAGGAAAAGAACTGAAGATTTTCGATGGGGAGTTCGCTGGCTACTTTGAGGCAAATGTTATCTTTGAGAGGGTAGTCGAATAAAAATCGGGAAGGGTGGTTTTTGGCTTTGGCTGATGTGAGTTTAGGGAAATCAGAGACTACGCTTGAGGGTTCGATTTCAAAACCGATGCCTAAGTTTTTGAGGTAGGCTTCTTTCGCGGTCCATAGTTGATAGAAGGCGGTTAGTTTTTTCGATTCGGGTAGGGAATGGTAAATGGCCCATTCTGAATCACTCATGATGCGTCGAGCGAGTGTGGGGAGGTTTTCTTGGGGGGAGATTTTTTCGATGTCGACTCCGATGGGGGGGCTGGTCGTGACGGCCAAAACGCTGAGTCCTTTTGTATGGGAAATGCTGATTTCTAGCCCTTGGACGAGTGGTTTTCCTTTGGTGTTGTGGTCGAGTAGGAGTTTGTCTGGAGGAGTGGAGAGGTAGCGTCCAAGAATTTGTCGTTTGCCGCTTTGAGTGAAGGCGTAGCGGTTTTGGTCGTCTTTGAAATGGTAGTTTTCAAGTCGAGTGAGTTCACTGGTAGAAAGGAGATCTCGCTTGAGTTGGTGGTGGTTTTCTTTTTGGTGTTCCAGAAGCCAGAGATGAAGTTCGCCTTTTGTGGGC
>CAZUEC010000202.1:0-4727 GCA_964618865.1 uncultured Roseibacillus sp.
GGATATCATCAAATTCGCGAACTACGGCGGCAATTTCTTTAAGGGGATTGAGGCAACCGGTAGAGGTCTCGTTGTGAACGAGTGTCACGGTATCGAAGCCTCCTTCAGAAAGTTTGCTTCGGACGGCTTCTGGGTCGATGGGTTGTCCCCATTCTACTTGAATTTTTTCAGCGTCTTTACCACAGCTTTTGGCGACGCTATGCCATTTGTCGGAGAAGGCGCCGCAGCAGAGATTGAGGACTTTTTTCTGTGTTAAGTTGCGAAGGGAGCCTTCCATAATTCCCCAAGCGGAAGAGGTGTTGAGGAAGACGGGGCGGGAAGTGCCTGCGATTTGTTGAAGGCCGGGTTGTACGGAGGCGTAGAGTTCTTCAAAGTCGGCTCCACGATGACCAATCGTGGGACCGCACATTGCGGCGTAAGTTTCGGGTGCAACGTCAACGGGTCCTGGAGAAAAAAGCTTTGGTTTAGCCATGCGTGAGCAATTTGGAATATCTTTTACGGCTGTCGAGTGTTTTTGGGTTGAAGGGTCAAAATTTTTTTTTGAGGGGGAGATGGTCTGTAGGGAAATGGGGCAGAAGTTTCTTCATGATCAGGTCAAGGTTGCAATCTTTTGGCAAGTGGTTCATGGCTGGTCTTCAAATAAGTTCATGACCCGCCCCGCACCCGGACAAAGATGGATGAGTCGCTCGGAACCTAAGTTAGGTTTGGGAGTGATAGTAGAAGTAGAGGGAGCACAAGTTGTGGTTCTCTTTCCTTCCGTGGAAGAAACTCGGCGTTATGCCTTGCAAACAGCCCCTTTGGTGAGGGTTCTCTTTAAAGAGGGAGATGTGTTGCAAAATCAATCCGAGGAGGAGTTTACGGTGGAAAAGGTGGAGCATACTGAGGAGGGTTTGGTGAATTATCACTGTGAGGAGGGGGGAGTTTTAGGGGAGATTGACTTGCTCGATACCTTGAGCTTTTCTTCGCCGGACGATCGGTTATTGGCTGGTATTTGTGATGATTTTCGTCTTTTTGATTTTCGGCAGCAGGCGTTGCAATGGAATACTGAGTTGAAGCAATCACCTGCGCGGGGGTTCTCGGGAGGAAGAGTGGATTTAATTCCGCATCAGTTTGCGATTGTGTCGGAGGCGGCTTCTCGTCTCTATCCGCGGCTTTTACTGGCAGATGAAGTGGGTTTGGGGAAGACGATTGAGGCGTGTCTGATTCTGCATCACTTGCACCTCACGGGCCGTGCGCATCGTATTTTAATTTTGGTGCCAGAGGCTTTGGTTCATCAATGGTTTGTTGAGTTATATAAGAGGTTTAATCTTCTTTTTGCTCTCTTTGATGAGGGTCGGGCCCAAGCTATTGAGGAAGGAGATCCGACTGCGAATCCTTTTCTCGATAGTCAGCTGATTTTAGCTTCGACTGACTTTTTGGCAGAGTCTAGCCATCGTTCGGAGCAGGCTCGTGAAGCTGGGTTTGATTTATTAATTGTAGATGAAGCTCATCATTTAGATTGGAGTCCACAGGAATCTAGTCCGGCTTACAAGATGGTGGAGGGGTTGGCTCAAAAAGTTGCGAGTTTGCTTCTTCTGACTGCCACTCCTCAGCAGTTGGGACCGGAGGGACATTTTGCTCGTTTGCGATTGTTAGATCCTAATCGTTATACGAGTTTGGAGGATTTTGCGAAAGAGGCGGATTCATACGAGCCGTTGGCAGAATTGGTGGAGAGTTTAAGCGAAGGAGAAGTGCCCAAGGCTGAGGCTTTGGCTCCTTTTGTGAAGACTTCTCCTCGGGCGGGTAAGCATTTAGAGGCTTTGGCTAAGGGTGAGGAAGGTGCTCGGGTAGAGTTGATTTCGGAATTAATAGATTCTTTTGGAACGGGACGGGTTCTCTTTCGCAATACCCGTGATCGCTTGACAGGTTTTCCGAAGAGGTGTTTGCAACTTTATCCGCTGGGAGAGGGGCAGAAGGCTTCTGCGTGGTTAGCTTCATTACTCAAAAAATTGGGTGATGAAAAGTTGCTGTTGATTACTCATACGACTGAAGCGGCGATTCGAATTCAGGAGAATTTGCTAGAGTTAGTTAATGTGGAGACGGCGCTTTTCCACGAGGAACTCAGTATTATGGAACGGGATCGGAATGCAGCTTGGTTTGCAGATCCGGATGGAGCGCGGATTTTGATTTGTTCGGAAATTGGGAGTGAGGGTCGAAATTTTCAATTTGCTCATCACTTGGTGTTATTTGATTTACCGCAAAATCCTGAGGTGCTGGAGCAACGCATAGGAAGGCTGGATCGAATTGGGCAGACGGAGGATATCTTGATCCATGTTCCCTACGTGAAAGATACGAGCTATGAACTCTTAACTCGTTGGTTGGCAGAAGGCTTGGCCGCTTTTGAAAAACCTTTGAAAGGGGCTGCGACTTTGACTGCGGAGTTGTTGCCTGAATTGTTAGAATTTGTAAAAGATCCACGTCCTCAGGAGTTTGAGGATTTTCTTAAAAAAAGCCAACGTCGTCGGGAAGAGGTGGCTAAGGAGCTGGCAAGTGGACATGATCGTTTGTTAGCTTTGGGTGCTCCTCCCATTCAACGAGCAGAAGAACTGCTCGAGGTGGTTGATGATGCGGATGGGAATCGTCAGTTTGAGAGTTTCTCGCTTCGTCTCTTTGATCAGTTAGGTTTGGATGTGGATGATTTGGCGGAGCGTAATTATCATCTGAAACGAGGGCAGAGATTAAGTGAGACTTTTGCGGATTTGCCGGAGGATGGTCTTGCGGTGACCTTTGAGCGCTCAGAAGCTCTCTTTCGAGAAGATCTTACTTTTTTAAGTGCGGATCATCCGAGTTTTCGAACTGCGTTGGATCAATTCCTAGCAGATGATACTGGAAACTCGACGTTTGCTCATTGGAAGACTGGGAAGGGAAAAGGGATATACTTACAATGTGGTTTTCTTTTGGAATGTCTCGCTCCCGAACGGTTGCATATTGATCGCTTTCTTGCTCCGACCTTAATTTCGGTAACGGTGGATCATCGTGAGCAGGAGAGGGATGGGAATGATCTTTTTAAAGAGATCCCGCTGCGCCCGGCCGACCCTCATCGTTTGGTAGCTCAAGAGAGTTTTCGGAAAAACATTTTGCCTGTTTTGATGAAAAAAGCACGTCAACTTGCGGAGGAGAAGAGTCAACAGCCTCAAAGGGAATCTCAGGAAAAGGCGAAGGCGGCACTCGATTCTTCTTTGGCCCGATTGAAGGATTTAGCAAATCGGAACCCTCAGGTGACTTCAGAGGAAATTGCGACTTTGGAAGAGAGAAAAGGAGAGGTTCTTCATGCTTTAGAGCATTCACGTTTGCGTCTCGATTGCATTAGGCTGGTTTGGCAAACTTAGGGAAAAAAATTTAAAAAATGAGTGAAGACTTTTTTCGCGCTTTTCGTCTGAGGTTGGTAATGAGAGGTTTCGCGGCGATGCGAGGGGTGATTCTATTATCTGGTTTGCTGGGCTTAATGAGCTTGATGGCGTGTGTGCCGGTCACTGCGACCAATCCGGTGGCGGCAGGGGCTTCTCCGGCCGTTGAGATACAGCCTAGTCCGGCTTTTACTCCGCCAGTTGCGCCACCGACAAATCTCTTACCGACAGTTGCTGCTCCTTCTATTGCGGCTAAAGCCGCGATTGTAATTGATGGGGTGACTGGTCGAGTGTTGGCTGCGAAGAATCCTGATGAACGTCGGGCAGTGGCTTCGACTCAGAAAATTTTAACCGCATTGGTGACTTTGGAGAGTGGCCCCCTCAATGACCCCGTAACGGTGGAACAGGCCGATACTCAGGTGGAACCTTCGAAAGTTTATATTCGCGCGGGTGAGACATACTCCCGGGTAGATCTTCTCAAGGCATTGATGGTGAAAAGTGGAAATGACGTTGCGAAAGCTTTGGCACGCGATGTCGCGGGAAGTGAAGATGCATTTGTTGCTCGGATGAACTCGCGGGCGGCTTCTTTGGGGATGCGGAATTCTTTCTTTAAAAACCCACATGGTTTAACTGAGGAGGGACAGTATTCGACTGCACGTGATATTTCGACATTGGCGCGACAGGCTTTTCAATCGCCATTGATGCGAGCCTTTGTGCGGACTCAGAGCTATGAATTTAGACGTCCGAGTGGTGAGACGAAGACTCTTAAAAACACCAATCAACTTCTTACGAAGGTTTCTTATTGCACGGGGATGAAGACGGGAACCACGAGAGCATCGGGGCGTTGTCTTGTTTCAACTGGAGAATTGAATGGTCGTTTTGTTATCATAGTGGTCTTAGGGGCCAGTAGTGAGCCGATCCTTTACAAGGACTCTGAGGCTCTCATGCGATGGAGCCTAGAGCGCAAGCCAACCGCCTAAAAAGAGATCGGCCAGTCTCAACATTCATCCGCTTGATCTTCTTTCAGACAGTTGCTGACCCCATTGCCACGACTGCGCACGGCCCCACCCCCGGAAAAAAAGGGGAGAAGAGAGCCGAAAGTTGTAGTTAAAATCTAACAGATTATCGGAAATTCACAATTCCCGGGCCGACCCCTTTTGCCTTTCCGGGAAGGGTTGGAGGAGGTGAAAAAGGAGGGGGTAGGGGGCCTATCTGCCGTAGCTTAGCGAAGGCTGAAGGCTTGCTTTCTAACAGATGCGAGAGCGAAGCGGAGTAGATTGTGGGGTTGGCCTGTCCGCCGAAGCCTTCTCGACCGCCATAGCTTTGCGAAGGAGGTGGCGG
>CAZUEC010000203.1:0-4722 GCA_964618865.1 uncultured Roseibacillus sp.
GTCTTTGATGGGGGGGAGTCCGAGGGTGAGGCAGCGGGCGGAGTGGTGGTATTGAAAGGGGGGGTCGCCTGCCTCAGCAAGGATGTGTCTGGCTTTTCCTCTGCTGACACGGGTGGCGAGGGCTTTGCCGTGTGCTTGATGAATGCGAAGAAGGTTTTCTCGAATTTGCTCTGTTGATTTGTTTTGCCCGAAGATGATTTCGGGGGTTCCTTGGCGAAGTTCGCGATGAAGGTCGAGTGTGGAGTGTGCGAGTTCTTCGAAGGGGAGTTGAGCCAGTTTTTCTAGAGCTGATTCAGGGTTTGTTTTGCCTGCAGCGACTTGTTCGAGCAGTTGGGTTAGGGACTGGCGATCCATGTTGGAGCAGGTTTTGATGGGTTCATTGCCTTGGGGCAATGTTATTTATTTTTGGCGTATTTGAAGGCGCGGCTTTTATTTTCATGATGAGAATTCAAGCAGGATGCGTTATGAGGAAAAGGAATATTTCGTCGCTTTTCGGGGAGTTTGCCGTTCTTTGAGGGGGCTAAAGCGGAGGTGGGAGAGGAGGTTTAGCGTGTTAGCTTCGTCTTTTTTTACGTCCTTTTTTGTCGAGGGAGGCGAGCTGTTTTTCTTGGGTGAGAAAACGGGGAAGGAGTTTTTCTTCAATCCAATTGAATCCAGCTTGTAGGTCTTGGTCTTGATAGATTCGGCCGATTTCGGCTTCTACAGAGGTGGGGTTGCCTTGTAGGCGAAGAAAGTCGTTTGAGGTGAATCGAATGAAGGCTTCGCCATCGAGGCCTTTGCCTTTTTGAAGAAGCCATTCGCGGACAAAGAGGGCGAGGACGGCATCGCCAATCCAAGCTTCTTCACGCTCTTTGGTGAGGGCGGCTTCGTCGACCTTCATGAGGTTGGGGCGGTCTGCGATTCCATTTTGGAACGTAGTTTGAGCTCCGAGCGCTGATCCCAGTATCCGCTATCGAGTTCGATGAAGATGGAGGAGTATGGGAGGGCGGTCTTGGTTTTGATGACGAGGACGGCGAAGGTTTTGGAGTCGTCTTCGAGGACGACTGAGAGGTAACGATATTGGAAGTCGCGAATATCATATCCTCGAAGGGAGGCGGTGATGGCGTCGCGATAGACTTCGATGCCGGGTGCGGAGTCGTTTTCGATAAATCCGAGTTCTCGGGTGCGGTAGAAGATGGGAGCGACGTGTTGTTGGCTTTCGAGAACATCGATGACTCCACTGAGGACTTCGGGGATTTCTTTGTCTACTAGGAGGGTGCGTACGCCTCGGCGGGTGTGAAGGGGAAAGGATTCATCGGCGATGACGATCCAGTTGCGGTTGCCGAGAGCTTGTACTTCGCGAACGAGGCCGGGGTCGAGTTCTTCGTATTGCAGGCCTTGTTTTTTGGTGAATACACTTCCGCAACCTGCCAAACAGTTGGCGATTAGGATGAGGGGGATGAGGGCTAAGGTGCGCATTACGACGGGCGGGAGGTTAGAAGGGCTGAGACGAAAGTCAAATCGTCTAAATGCCTTATGAGTGTTTTTGGAGGCTGGGAGGGGTGGTTCTGTTTCACATCATTTGTGCTCCCGCTTCTGCGAGGGGGCTTCTTTCTCCTCGGCTGAGGGAGACGTGGGCGACGAATGGTTGGCCTTGAAGGCGCTTTCGAGTGTAGACGAGGCCGTTGCTGCGGCTATCGACGTAGGGGTTGTCGATTTGCGCGGGGTCTCCGACGAGTACGAGTTTGGAGCCGCGAGACATGCGGGTGACGATGGTTTTGGCTTCTTGAGGGGTGAGCTGTTGGGCTTCGTCTAGGACAAAGAAGCGATTGGGGATGGAGCGTCCGCGGATGTAGGCAAGGGCTTCGACTTCGATGATTCCTTGTTCGATGAGTTGGTCGTAGGGTTTGCGGCCTGCTTCTGCGGTTGGGTCGGGTTTCCCTTGTTTGCGTTTGGGGCCTTTGGTGGCGGGGGGGACCATGAGGAGGTCGAGGGCGTCATAAACTGGCTGAAGCCAGGGGCGCATTTTTTCCTCTAGGGTTCCGGGTAAGAATCCTAGTTGTTCACCCATGGCGACGACGGGGCGGCTGATGGTGAGGCCGTTGTAGTTGCGAGCGAAGACTTCGCTGAGGCCGGTGGCGATGGCGACGAGGGTTTTTCCGGTTCCGGCTTGGCCGTAGCAGGTGACCAGAGAGATGTTGGGATTGAGGAGGGCGTCGATGAGGCACTTTTGTCCTAGATTGAGGGGTTTTAGATTGGTTCCGCCGGAGATGCGGATGCTGTCGGGGATGGCTAGGCGGACGAACTCGTTGTGCTCATTTAAGCGCGCGGGCATTGTTTGTTTGGGGCCGGCCTCGAGGAGGACGTATTCGTTGGTGGCTACGAGATCAATGTGGTCGGGGAGTGTGACGCTGCCGGAGCTGGCAAAACGTTGCAGATCATTGGGGTCGATTTGGAGGCGGCGGAGGTCGTAGTTGGAGACTTCTTGGGGGTCGACTTTGTCGTTGAGGTAGTCTTCGCATTCGATGCCGACGGCCTTGGCTTTGAGCTGCATGTTGAGGTCTTTGGTGACGACGATTACGGGGGGGCTGTTGTACTCGGCAACAAGAAGGGCTGCGGCTAGGATGCGGTGATCGGCTCGGTTTCGGTCAGGGAAGACTCGAAAAAAATGTTGCATGCGTTCGGTTGTTTTTCCGCATAAATTCGGGTCGAAGACGACGAGTCGAATGGAGCCGCCGCCTGAGGTGGTGATGCCATGGGCGGGGTTTTGACCATTGACGAAGAGGGCGGAGAGGTTTCGATGAACGGCTCGGGCATTGGCTCCTCGTTCAGTTTGTTCGTTTTTGAAGCGGTCTAGTTCGGAAAGAACGTCGGCAGGGAGGCAGACGTGGTTATCCGCGAAGCGGTTGATGCAACCGGGGTCATGAAGAAGAACATTGGTATCGAGTACGAAGTTCTTTCCTTGAAGAGAAGGGGCTACAAATCCGTAGTCTTTGGCCTTGGATTTGGTTAGGCGGGGAGGTTTTGGACCATTTGTTTGGGTTGGGGGAGAGTTTTTTTCGTTGAGAGTTTGGATTTGTAATCCGGCTGCAGTATCCATAAGAGTTTTTCTAACAAAGGGTGAGTGTGTAGAGTGTGTCTGAAAGCGAGGGAGCTGAAATCCATTGGAGGGGAAGGCGGGAGTTGCCAATGGGGAGCTGCTTACTGAAAGTTTTCAAGGCTCCTTTAATAAGGCTGATGTTCAATCATTACGCAATAGGGAATTCCGTTCGTTTGTGACTTGTTTGCTAAGGGTGAGGCGATCGAGCTTTCCTAATGGGGTGAGGGGCCATGTGGTGACGAAGGTTGCTTCTTCGCAGCGCGAAAAGGCTGGAAGGCAATGATTCCAGTGTGAAATTTTTTCTTGGAGGGAGGGGTTTGAGGTGCTGTTGATGACGGGGATGAGGAGGTGGCCGCGTCGGTTTTCGGGAAAGGCTAGGACGGTGGTTTGGAGATCGGGAAAGGTTGTGGCGAGGCTGTGACGAAGGTTTGTGAGGTCGACTAATTCTCCAAGGATTTTGATTTGGTCGTCTGTTCGGCCTCGAATAGTGATTTGATGAGGGGTGAGTTCTACTATATCTTTAGTGATAAAGGGGGAGGGTGTTGGGTGAAAGTTTTTGTCGGTTAGGTGGCCTTGGAAGAGGCCTGTTCCTTCGATGGTGAGGGTGTCATTAGTTGTGGTTGCGAGCTTCCAGCCGGGGAGGGGGTGGAGGGTGCGTTCTCGTAATTTTGAGGCGGCTATGAGGCCGGCGGTTTCGGTCATGCCGTAGCTGGTGACTAGAGGCCAAGAGAGTTCGAGGGCTTTTTGGAAGGTGGTTTCCGCGAGGTGTTCGCCTCCGATGAGGGCTAGGCGGAGTTTGGGTGGGCTTTTGAGGTTGGCTTTTACGAGGTCTAGGACTTGGGTGGGAACGAGGGAGGTGACGGTGATTTCTTGTGTTTTGAGCCAATGATGGAAGGCTGTGGGATGCCATCGATCAGGGAATTGTGCGAGTTTACCCCGAGCGAGTTTGGCGCGATGGGTTAGGCTGTAGCCTCCGACGTGGAATTTGGGGAGGGCGAGTCCCCAGGTGTCGCGAGGAGTGCAGTTGAAGTGTTGATTGATGGTTCGGGCGCACCAATCGAGGCTTTCTTGTGAATGGACGATCCACTGTGGGGTGCCGGTGGTGCCACTGGTGGCGAAGAGGGAGCCGGAGAGTTCGGGATGGCGGGCTACTAATCTGTTTGCCTGCTCCACGAGGTGGGGTGGGGAGAGAGGTTGGAGCATGGGGAAAGTTTGGGGCTTTTTTGAGGGTTTTGCAAGGGGGGCTCTGGGGTGAAAATTGTGGCGAGTTGGGCATGGAAAGGCGTTGCGGGTACGGGCTGAGGGGGGCAAGCTGGTGGCGATGGTTCCTGGGGATATGATGGAAGAGCGCAATGAGTCGGCATGTCGAGCGGCGCGGGCGATGATTACAGCGCGGATTTTGGAGGATAAGTTGCGTAGTCTTTATAAGGCGGGTCAGATTGTGGGGGGGGTTTATTTAGGGCGTGGACAAGAGGCTTTGAGCGGGGTGTTAGGGACGCAGTTGAAGCAGGGGAGTGATGTTTTTGCGCCTTTAATTCGAGATCAGGCGGGTCGGACGGGTTTTGGGGAGGATATTTTAGATGTGACTCGGACTTATCTTGGTTCGGTAGAGGGTCCGATGAGGGGGCGAGATGGGAATATTC
>CAZUEC010000204.1:0-4676 GCA_964618865.1 uncultured Roseibacillus sp.
TCAAACCTTAAAAAAACTCGATAGACGAATAGACTTTTGAAAAATGGTCTAAGGGTAATAAAAAAGCCAACCCGAAGGCTGGCTTTTGAAAGCTTAAACTCTACTCGAGAATTACATCTTAAGCTGCGGACGGTCGTCCTCAGGCCAATCGATGTGGAAGAACTCACCACGTGGCTTATCAGTCCGCTCGTAGGTATGAGCACCGAAGTAATCACGCTGAGACTGCAACAAATTCGCTGGAAGGCGAGCGCTACGATAGCTATCGTAGTAAGCCAAAGCAGAAGAAAAAGCAGGAATCGGCACACCGTGAATTGCGCCCGCAGCTACCACCTTACGCCAATTGGACTCACAACGCTCAATCTCGCTCTTGAAGAACGGATCGAGGAGAAGGTTAGCAAGGTTCTCATCACGCTGATAGGCTTCAAAAATCTTCTGAAGGAAAGCGGCACGAATGATACATCCACCACGCCAAATCATAGAAATCTCACCGAAATTCAACTTCCAATCATACTCCTTCTGAGCCTCACGCATGAGTTGGAAACCTTGCGCATAAGAACAAATCTTAGAACAGTAGAGAGCATCGTGAATCGCCTGCACGAACTCTTCCTTATCGCCGTCAAAGCCGGGAACATTCGCAGTAAGAACCTCTGAAGCCGCAACGCGCTCCTCTTTAACCGCTGAGATGCAGCGAGCGAAAACAGCCTCTGCAATGAGAGGTGCGGAAATACCCATATCGAGCGCATTCACGGCAGTCCACTTTCCAGTTCCTTTCTGACCCGCAGTATCAAGAACAATATCAACGAACGGCTTTCCGGTTTCGGGGTCATCTTGCTGAAGAATATCAGTGGTGATTTCGATCAAGAAGGAATCGAGCACACCCTTATCCCACTCGCCGAAGACGGCACTCATTTCCTTAGGCTCCATTCCAAGGAGGTTGCCCATAAGCTGATAACCTTCGCAGATCATCTGCATGTCGCCATACTCGATACCATTGTGAACCATCTTCACATAGTGGCCGGCTCCGTTTTCACCAATGTAAGTCGTACAAGTCACGCCGCCTTCAACAGGCTTACCAGGCTCCGCCCCCTCGATAGGCTTGCCAGTATCAGCATCCACCTTCGCAGCAATCGCTTCCCAAATAGGCTTCAGCTCGTTCCAAGCGGACTCCTTACCACCAGGCATGAGAGAAGGGCCGAAACGTGCTCCTTCTTCTCCTCCAGAAACACCGGATCCCACAAAGCGGAATCCCTTTTCATTCAAATCCTTCTCACGGCGAATGGTGTCGGTCCAAAGAGCGTTTCCTCCGTCAATGATGATGTCATCCTTGTCGAGAAGCTCCGTCAAACCATCGATGACCGCATCAGTAGCGCGACCTGCCTGCACCAAAATGATGACCTTGCGAGGACGCTCAAGAGACTCCACAAATTCTTCCAAAGTCTGTGAGCCCACTAAACCACCAGGAGTATTGGGGTTTTCCGCAAGAAAGGCATCCGTCTTGGAAGCGGTACGATTATATACTGAAATCTGAAATCCGTGATCCGCAATGTTGAGAGCGAGGTTCTGCCCCATCACGGCCAAGCCGACTAATCCAATGTCCGATTTTTTATCTGCCATAACGCGTATGATTTACCAGAGCCCTATAAGCTCGCCAACCAAGGCCCGCAAGCTTGGATCAGGCAAAAAAGGCGAGAAACTTGCACTTTAAACCACAACCCTTGAACCCACTTGGCCAACTCCTCCTCAAAACCGACTATTTCTCAGCCATTTTGCCCAATCCTTCGCGAATACGGCGATCAAAATCACCCAAAATACCCGGAACTTCATTCTCCAGCTGCTTCTCCACTTCCTCCCTCGAAAGGTTATCTTTTTGGTTGCGCTTATTCTCCGCCATCCACTTCCAAAGCTTTCGAATGCCCTCACGTGCAATGCGACGATCAATTTTGGAAACCGTTTCAGCGAATAGCTTCCCCCATCGCTTCGCCTGCTCTTCCGTAATAGGCGAACCTTGATCTAGCTCTGCTAAGTTGGCGAAACGGGCCAGAAAGTAAGTTTCAACCATAGTCAGAACAGCTCGACGTATGGTCAGCCAAAAGAAAAACGTCCGCAATACTTTGCGAAGTGGCTTGAAAACCAACGAACGAGCCAATCCTCCTAATCGACCAAGAAAAGTCTTAGCCCCTCCATCGGCAAGAAACTGAGGCACCTTCTTCTCATACCTTAACCCCCTCTTATTTAGAACCTTCTCCACCAATAATCGGCGCTCTCGACGAATCAGCCAATCATCCACAAAAGGAAGAGGGATGAACTCGAAAGCCCCCGCCTGCAAACTCTGCCGATGCACCGTGATAGACGACACCGCTGGCGCTACCGCACGGATTTCATGCTGGTTCTCATTCGGCTCTCCCATGACTCATTTCCTGAAAAGGAACAACCAAGATCGTCACGCTCCGTACCAAACAAGTCAAGCCGCTAACAAAAACAGGGGGTCCACACATTCAATCGAACTGAGATAAGTCTTCAAAAAATTTTTAACACCCACCCCCCCTCTATCCTCACTCAATCCATTTCGTAAATGAGAATTCACCAATAAAACACCAATCATTCGGGAACCCACCTCCCTCCAACTCCATTAAATTCAGGCTTTTCATTAATTCAAAAAAAAATTGCTAAATGAAGTATCGAGGCGGGTTGACTTGCGAATGGCCCTTCAATTTCACACAATTCTAGGAAGTTCTTATGTATCTCAAATCTCTCGATATCCAGGGTTTCAAATCCTTTGCAGACAAGACTCACTTCGAATTCGATACCGGTGTGACTGGAATCGTAGGACCCAATGGCTGCGGCAAATCCAATGTCGTCGATGCCATCCGCTGGGTGCTTGGTGAGACCTCAGCCAAAGCTCTCCGTGGCGGCGAAATGGCCGACGTCATCTTTAACGGCACCGACCGCCGCAAACCCCACAGCATGGCTGAAGTCACCATGACCATGGCCGACTGCGAAGTCGCCCTCAAAACTGAATTCAACGAAGTCGCCATCACCCGCCGCGTCTTTCGCGACGGCAAATCCGAATACCGCATCAACGACAAGGCTTGCCGTCTGCGCGACATCCATGAACTCTTCATGGACACCGGCATCGGCCGCTCCGCTTATTCCATCATGGCTCAGGGCCAGATCGATCAGATTCTTTCCTCCAAACCCGAAGAACGCCGTGCCGTCTTTGAAGAAGCCGCCGGCATCACCAAATTCAAGAAAGACAAAAAAGACGCCCTGCGCAAATTAGAATACACCGAAGCCAACCTTCTCCGCACCGGCGACGTCATCGCCGAACAGGAACGACGCATGAACTCTCTCAAGCGACAAGTCTCCAAAGCTCGCCGCTTCAAAGAACTCTCCTCTTCAGTCCAAATCCTCGACACCCATTTCTCCCACAAAAATTGGACCGAATACAAAGCCAGCGAATCAGAACTCGAAACCAACCTCGCCTCCCTCGAGAGAGAAGTCGATTGCCTCGAACTCGAACTCCCAGCTTTCGAAACAGCAGTCACCGAATCCCGCAATGCCTCGCAAGAATTAGAAAGCGAACTTTCCGATCTTCGCCAAAAAATTTCCGAACATCGCGCTGCCGCTGATTCCGCACAATCCCGAATGGGCTTCAACGAAGAACGCCGCAACGAACTCAATACCCGAATCGAACAACATCAAACTGAAATCAACGAAACCAAAGAACGCCTCAATCAACAACAGTTCGACTTCGAAGAATCAAAAACTCAAGGCGAAGAACGCCAAACCCGCATCAAGACCAGTGAAAAAGCCGTCGCCGAGCAACAAGCCTCCGTCACCGCTGCTCGTGATGCCCGTGACACCCTTCAAGCACAATTACGCGACAACCGTCGCAATGCAGAAACTACCAGAACTCTCGTAGCCACCATTCAGGCTAAAATCGAATCCGACCTCGCTCAAGCGGAAGCCAGTCGCGAACGCGCGAAACAACTAGAAGAAGAAGAACAACGTCTCGCCCAAGAGCTCGCTCAAGCCAAAGAACGACAAAGCGAAGCCTCTAAGTCACTCTCCGAACTCGAAACCAAACTCTCTGACCTCACCGAAGCTCAAGAAAGAGCCGAACGCTCCTACCAACATCACCGAGGCGACCTCGATGCCGCCAAAAAAAACTCCGATCAACTCCATCGCGACTTCACCGGCAAACAATCTCGCCTCGACGTTCTTCGCCAAGTTCTCGACAATGGCGAAGGCCTCCTCAAAGGCACCAAAGAAGTCCTCCAAGGCCTCGATGACCCCGCCCTATTCCGCACCGGAGTAGATGGCGTCCTCGCCAATCGCCTCAAAGTCGATGATAAATTCGCCCCCGCCATCGAAGCCGTCCTCGGCGACACTCTGCAAGCCGTCTTAGTGAAAGACAGCGACTTTGCCGAAGAAATCATCGAACGTCTCGTCAGCAAAAAACTCGGTCAAGTCGCCCTCCTCCCCAAAGACTTTGCCGGACTCGATACCGCTCACCAAATCGAAGCCCTCCCAAAAGGAGCCCTTTCTTGGGCCGTCGATGCCGTCAAAGCAGACGAATCCGTGACAGATCTCGTCTCCACCCTCCTAGAAAAAACCCTCATCGTCCCCGATCGCAAAATTGCCGCAGACCTACGCAAATCTTTTGGAGACACCAC
>CAZUEC010000205.1:0-4659 GCA_964618865.1 uncultured Roseibacillus sp.
CTGTGAAATAAGCAGATCATCAGTATTCACTCCCAGCTTACGAGCATAGGAAGGATCAAGGGCATGCTCAACATCGATGAAAGCCGCCAAACCACCTGCCTTTTGCGCCTGTGCAATAGCAGTAAGAGTAAGAGTCGTCTTTCCCGAGCTTTCAGGTCCAAACACCTCGATGATACGTCCCCGAGGAAACCCCCCCACCCCTAGAGCTCGATCGATGAGAAGGTTGCCAGTCGGAATGGCATCGACATCCATACAAGTATCATCGCCCAAGCGCATAATAGCCGCTTCGCCGAAGTCTTTCTGAATTTGGGTAATTGCTAAATCAAGATTCTTAAGACGTGCTTGATTCATTTTTTCATCAACTGCTGCGGCGCGTGATGCTTTGGCTTTCTCGGACTTTTCGGACATTTTTGGTTTTTCTTCAGCTACAGTGACCATGACGATTCTTTTGAGGTTCGCCAGTCGTTTTAATCTTCTCTTGAGAACTGGTCAAGAGAAAACTTGTTCAAATGATTATTGTTCTTGAGATTAGTTTTCTTTGGATTGAGGTTTATTCAATGCAGACTCCTCATTATCAGTCGATTCTGCCTCTTCGGCAATGCCAGGAGTTTCAGAAACAGCTCCTCTGCTAAGACCTGTTTCCGCCTCCAGCCGAGCACGAAATTCGAGATGCTCCGTTATACTTTTTTTGATCTCTTCCACATTTTGCGAAAACTCAGATTCGGGCGCAAACCCAATCATTTGATCAATTTCAGCAAAGGCTTTTTCACCATCACCTTGTTCGACATAGACCATCACTCTCCCCATCAAAACATGCTGACGTTGCTCACCCTGAGGATTATGCTTCACAAGAAAATCATCTACTAACTTCAAGACGACTGCAAATTCTCCCACCGCGAGATTTTCTGCTATCCCATCTTCAAATGTAGCCATGGCCTTACTTGCTGTGATTTGTGCAACCAAGCCTGATTTATCTTCAGGATCTAACTCTTTGAGCTCTCCATACTCTTCACTAAAAGTCTCCTCAACTTCCATTGCCCGTAAACTTTTAAGAAAAGTAACAAGCGCTTCTTTTCGCTCTTCACCTTTCGCGTTTTTAAAATCGATAAAGGGCTTTGCTATTTCTGCTAAATGCGCGAGATAGTTTTCTGGACCTCCTGCCAAATAGCCAGTCCGGGCAAAGGCTCGACCTTCTTGATCAAAAAGAACAATTGTCGGTAATTCTACGATATCTAACTGAATCGCGAGAGCGTTTGTCTTTTCCAATTGCTTTACATCCCACTCAGAACCGACCTCTTCATCTAAAGAAGGAAAATCAAGCTTCACTAAAACGTAATGCTCATCTGCACCAACGAACTCCTTCTGACTAAAAACCTCGTCTTCGAGAAGTTGACACGGTGGGAACCAACTCGAACCCGTAAAACTAACAAGTAAAATTTTATCGGTCTCTGCAGCGATCTTTTTTCCTTTTTCGAAATCATGAAACCACTCCAGCCGACCCTGTCCTCCAGCAGCAGCAACCGCGATTAAGAAAAGACCAAAAACCATCAAAAGATGAGTTCTCATCAGAAGAACACCAAAGGTCACAGACATTACTTTTCGATACCTTCTCTCAACTCCTTAGCTTGCTTGCGAAGCTCCTCAGCTTTTTTGCGCAACTCATCAGTCCGTTCTTTCAGCTGATCAATCTGAAGAGGGACCTCCTCCTCTGTAGAGGACACCTCCTCTTTCTCGGAAGGCACAACTTCTTGAGAATCTTCAGTTTGCTCTTCCTCGTTTGGCTCGCCTTGACGACTTTTAAGCTCTGCTTGATGCGCTTTTTCATGCGCTTCTACAGCAACCGCCAAGTTGGCTTCCGCTTCGGCAACCATTTTTTCAGCCTGAGCAAGAGTAGCGTGCGTCTCTTCCAAAACCAACAAAGCCTCCTTATGCTTTTTCGAATCCGCAACTTGAGTCGCCTCCTCTATACGAGAGGACAGGGATTTAGTTTTGGCAACCCCAGTAGACGGAGCCTTGCTCTCTCCCACTCCTGGAACTCCCTGTCGAAGCTCTTTCTCTTCGTTCTTCAAAGAACGCTCACTCGCAATTGCCGCAGCTCGCACCGCTGCTTCTGCTGCCAATTCTGCCTTTTTAACCATGCCAACAGCCCGCATCGCAATCGGAGACTTTGGATTCACTTTTTGAAGAGCACTCGCAGTTGCTGCCGCCTCTTCAAAATCTTTTTTCTCCATCAAGGCAAAGTATTTAAAAGTAAGACCCATTTGAGTTTCACCCTCATCTATCACCTCCCGACTTAAATATTCATCACAGAGCGCCACCGCATCATCATAACGCCGCTGAGCCATTCGAATTTGAAGCTCGTTCTGCATGTTAGCAACGCGCTCTTTTCTCGCTACCTCACCAACTAAAGAAGACTTATCTTGCGAAAATTTCCGAAGCGCTTCGAACTCTTCGCCATACATTCCCTGAATCGATGATTCGGGAACAGCGCGCAACATTTTTTCCAAAGCTTTGACACGAGCAGCATCATCATTAGCTGTTTCAAATTCGTTTTTAGCATCATCTCGCACACTGCGATTGGCATCCAAATCAGCGAGAGCCTTGAGGTAATCGGCAACCACCCAATCAGGGCGCATGCGAACCTCTCCATAAGGAAGGCCCTCACTATCAGTCGCCAGTAAAACGGGAAACCCTCTGATTCCATACTGAACCCGAATCGGCTCATTTTTTTTGGTCAGCTCAGGATTGGTCTGAGGAAAATCGAGCTCGACAAGGACAAAGCTTTTAGCCGCATTGACCGCAAAACTCTCTTTCGAGAGCAAAACATCTTCCAGCTTTTTACACTGATCACACCAATCAGAGCCCATAAACGAAATCAAAATCCCCTTCTTCTCCTCTTGAGCCCGCTTCAAACCAGCCTCATAGGTTTCGAGCCAATCTCCAGATTCAGCTAAGGCTGCCTGAGCTAAAAAGCCCGCCATAAGCACAAATGTAACAATAAAACGCATACCTCCTCTCTACGAGTGTTCCCAATAAGACGCAAGCGAACAAAACCGCCATGGCCCAAACTTTGTCCAAACGCAGTTTCCGTCTGGACTCTCTTCGTCGCTTTCGGTCTCTTACGCCTATGTCCGACACACGTATTGAACGCGATTCTATGGGGGAAATGGCAGTCCCAACTTCAGCCCTCTACGGAGCCTCCACTCAACGAGCCGTCTTGAACTTTCCCGTCTCTCATCAACCAGTTGACCCCCTCATGATCCATGCCTACGGACTCATCAAGCTCGCCGCTGCCCGCGCCAATGGTGAATTGGGAGTAGTCGATACCGATAAAACCACCGTCATTGAAAAAGCAGCCCGTGAAGTCCTCGCCGGCCAACACGACGAACACTTTCCCGTCGACACCTACCAAACCGGTTCTGGAACCTCAACAAACATGAATGCCAACGAGGTCATTGCCAATCGAGCCAAGCAGATTGAGCCCAATTGCGGAGTCCATCCCAATGATCACGTCAATCAAAGCCAATCTTCCAACGACACCTTCCCCACCGCAATGCATATCGCCACCGGAATGGCCTTGAAAAACTTGCTCATTCCCGCCTTAGAAGGACTCCACAAATCCCTGACTCAAAAGGCCCACGAATTTCACGACGTCCTCAAAATTGGTCGCACTCACCTCATGGACGCCACTCCAGTCCGTCTAGGCCAAGAATTCTCCGGCTTTGCCAAACAAATAGAGCGCTCCCTCGACCGAACGCACAAAGCCCTCAACGCCATCTTCGAACTCCCCCTTGGAGGCACCGCAGTTGGCACCGGACTAAATTGTCACCCTGATTTCCCCAAAAGAGCAATCGCCATCATTGCCGAAGAAAGCGGTCTCGACTTTGTCGAAGCCGAGAACCACTTCGAAGCGCAAGCCGCCAAAGACGCCCTCGTAGAAGCTCACGGTCAACTCAACACCATCGCCACTAGCCTCTTCAAAATCGCGAACGACACCCGACTCTTAGGTTCAGGACCACGCTGCTCGATCGGTGAAATTTCTCTACCAGCTACTCAACCTGGCTCCTCCATCATGCCGGGCAAAGTCAACCCCGTCATGGCCGAAGCAGTCACCATGGTATCCGCCCGCGTTTTTGGAAATCAAAGCACCATTACTTGGGCTGGGGCTAACGGCCACTTCGACCTTAACGTCTTTATGCCCGTAATGATCGCTGCCACTATTGAATCCATTCGACTGTTAGCAAACGTCGCTACTATTTTTGATGAAAAATGCGTGCAAGGCATCATTGCCAATAAAGACCGCTGCGAATCTCTCATTGAAAACTCTCTCTCCATGGTAACTAGCCTCGCCCCTATCATCGGCTACGAGCCAGCTAGTAAAATCGCGAAAGAAAGCGTCGCAACCGGGCGCACCGTCCGCGAACTTTGTGCCGAACGCCTCGACGAGCTCAAAATCACCGCCGAACAGCTCACTGAAGCCCTCGACCCCGCCAAAATGGCAGGCGAGTAATCATCACAAACAAACCAATCAAGAGCAACTCTCCACCCTCTCTTTACAAACGGGCTCCTCAAAGTAGGAGCCCGTTTTTTTGTAGTGGGAAAAGTCAATTTCCGCCCTACCTTTCTGGAAGAAGATTAAAGTTTTTAAAACCCACAACC
>CAZUEC010000206.1:0-4658 GCA_964618865.1 uncultured Roseibacillus sp.
GGCAACTTTTTAACCCTGCTCACCGAGATGAAGGGTTGCGAGAGGAATGGGGGGCTTCGAAAGAGGATCCTGTTTATTTGATTGTAGGTCGAGTCGCTCCGGAAAAAAATCTCGAATTTGGTCTCGAGGCTTTTCAGAAAGTTGTTGCTGATTTTCCGCAAGCTAAGTGTGTGGTGGTCGGAGATGGGCCTCTCAAGAGTAAGCTGGAAGAGAAGCATGGGAATGTGATTTTTAGTGGAGTGAAAAGTGGACGAGAGTTGGGTCGCTACTATGCCTCCGCTGATGTTCTTCTTTTTCCTAGTGAAACAGAAACCTTCGGAAATGTCTTGTTAGAAGGAATGGCTAGCGGGCTGATTACTTTGAGTTATGATTACGCCGCCTCTGGGATCCACGTAGTTGATGGACGCAATGGTTTGAAGGTTCCGCGAGGAAATGAGGAGGAGTTTATCCGTCGGGCTAAGGCTGCGGCGCGGGTTGTGACTTGGCGAGATTTAGGCAAAGAGGCCCGGTTTCATACTGAACAACATGGATGGGATCAGATTGTGAATCGCTTTGAGAATTTGTTGACTCAAACCACAGGGGGGTACGGTTCTCTTGAAGATCGGCGAGATGAAGCTGCTTTTCTGGAGTTTGAGTCGCTCTTTCTCTCGGATGTTCATCTAGGAACTCCGGAATCTAAAACGAAAGAATTAGTCGACTTTCTGAAGCACGTTCGTTGCAAGAAGCTCTATCTTAATGGTGATATTATTGATGGTTGGGCTCTTAAGCGCGGCACTACTTGGAGTAAGCGGCACACGCGTGTGGTGAGGACCATTCTGAAGAAGAGTGAGAAAGAAGGGACTGAAGTCATTTATTTGCGTGGTAATCATGATGATGTGTTAGAGCGATTTTTTCCGATTGATTTTGGTTCCATTAAGCTTCGCAAGGAAATCATTCATGAGGGGGTTGATGGGAAACGTTATCTCGTTATTCATGGAGATGGCTTTGACCAAGTCGCTAGTAATTTTAAATGGATCGCGAAGGTGGGGGCCTTTGGTTATGATGCTCTCTTAAAGGTAAATCGAATTTACAATCGTTATCGTCGTTGGCGAAGGAAAGACTACGATTCCATTAGTAAGAGGGTGAAAGAGAAGGTTAAAAATGCGGTTAGCTTCGTGGGGCGTTACGAAGAACAACTCGTTGCTTTGGCTCAAAAGAAAGAATGTGATGGAATCATTTGCGGTCACATTCACACTCCTGAGGATAAGACGGTGCAAGAAGTTCGTTATCTCAATTCTGGAGATTGGGTGGAAAGTCTGAGTGCAGTTGTAGAGCATGCGGATGGCACTTTTGAAGTGCTTTACTATCAGCAGTTTCTTGAGCGCATTGGCGAAATTAACCGTCCGCCGCGAGTTGAAGCTCAAAAAGAGCTTCAAGAAAAGGTATTCGCTTCCTAGCGCTTGCCCAAAATGAGGTTTTCACTTCTTTGGGAGTTCAGATGGTCATGGTGATTTTGAAGTGCGGTAGTACTCAAGTGGTTCCGAGTGAGATTGATTCGTTCGCGCGCTTTTGGAGGATTTACTGGGGTTTGAGGGGATGTTTTTGTTGAGAGTAAATTAGGAGTATGGGAAAATTAAGGTGACGATGTTAATCGCAAAAGATCTGCTGCAAGTGAGAACCGCACTGGTGTGTTTTTACGTTCTTCGCGATGAGCAGGGGCTTTATCTTATCGATACTGGATTTGTGGGTGGGAGGCGAAGTCTTCAACGTGCTCTTAAGGAGTATGGCTGGGAGGAGTTACCGATTCTTGGAGTTTTGCTCACTCATGGGCATTTGGACCACATTTTTAATGTGCGTCCGATTATCGAAGAGAGCGGAGCATGGGTGGCTGGTTCGGAAGCTGATCTTGCACATTTTGAAGGGAAGGCTTCTTATTCTGGAGTTGGAAAAGGGGTCGGATGGTTAGAGGAAATGGCAAAACGAATTTTTGGATTCGAGCCTTTTGCGCCAGATCGTTTTCTTCGAGAAGGGGATTTGTTAGAAATATGGGGTGGTTTGGAGGTGATTTCTTTGCCAGGGCATACGAGAGGGCATGTTGGTTTCTACAGTGCTTCGCGGCGTCTCATTTTTTGCGGAGACTTATTTGCAAGTATGGAACGATTTTCTCATTTGCCGCCACTTTTCTTTAATGAGGATAGCGCTCAGAATGTTGGGAGCATTGAGCGGGTTCTTGCCCTCGAATTGAATGGCGTCTGTCCTCATCATTGTGATTCCGCTTCTGTAGAAGAGCACTTGATCGCGCTTCGCTCAGTTTTCAGTCGAGCGAATCAGACATAAAAAAGCCCCTCCGGAAGGGAGAGGCTTTGAAAGGTTGTTTCGAACGTGGACTATTTTTGGAACTTATAGTAACCGTCTGGATTGTGCATATAGAGCATGTCCAATGGATTGAGCCGAGGGATAATATTGGAGGGCGCTTCGGTCGTGCTTTCGGCTTTGGTGCTGGAAGAAGCGGAGCGGGCATCTGGATTCTTGAGGAGTGAAGTTTCTTTTATGTTGGTGACTACGTGGTCAACCCACTTGAGCTCTTTGGCTTTGTCGGCGAACTCACTCCAATCTCCGCTTACGGTTTCCTCATACATTTTTTGAATGAATTCTTGGCGTGAAATTCCCATTTTCTTCGCCACTGGTTCGGCTAGTCGACGCCACCATTCTTCGAGCTGTTTGGTGTGCTCTCGGGTTTCGGTGAGGTTTCCAAAAGTGCCGGACATGACCTGATGGTGAAGAATAATTGCGTTGGGGAAGGCGAAGGAACGTTCGGCTAAGGTGGTGATTGCTGCGGCCATAGAGGCAGCGAAGGTCTTGACGACCACGTAGACCGGAGCATCGGAACCGTGCATGGATTCGAGGATGCTCATTCCTGCCATGACGGAACCGCCTGGGGAATCATCGATGACGATAAAGATGGGGTGCTCGTTGTTCTTGTTGTTGAAGTAATTGATGCGTCGACTGATGTGTTGAGCAGTATCGGCGTAGATGGAACCATTGAGGTCGATGCGGCGATCCGAGATGACGAGGTTGCCGTTTTCAAGGAGAGGATCTGCGAGGTAGACCGGTTCGTTTTTGGCGTAGTTTTCTTTTCGTTTGTGTGCTTCAAAAGACTTCACTTCATTTTCAAGATCCGCGAGTGCTAAACTGTATTCGGCTTGTTTTGTCTTGAGGGTAGAAGTGTTCATCTCTGCTTGTAGTTTGGCGACTCTGGCCTCACGAGTTAACTGGGCGGTTTCTCTTTTGAATTTTTGCTCTTCTTTCGCCAATTCTTGTTTCATTTTGAGTTCGGCTACGGCGAGAGTTTCGGAGATAAGTTCTTTTTCTAATTTCAGGCGAGCCACTTGTGCACGTAACTTGGCTTGTTCTTTTTTGGTTTTTTCGGCTGTAAGAGCATTTTCGAGAGCCAATTTTTTTTGAGCGGCTTCCATTCTCGAGTTTGCGGATTTCGCTTTTGCGGATTGTTTGGGAGATTTCTTTTTGGGAGAGGCTGCGGTTTTTTTCTCTGCTTTCGCTTTTTTGTTTTTGGCAGCAGTGGATTCTGTGTCCGCTTGTTCTTTGGTTGGTTCGGATGTGTTTTCCTGACCACTAGGGGTAGTAGTTTCGGCCGAGCAGAGGCCGGTGGTCGCTATCAGGGTGCCGGCGGTGAGCGTGAGGAGGCGATTCGTGGTAATTTTCATATGTGAGCTTGAACAGTTTTGATTAGAAAGGTGGCGCTGACCTATAATATGTATTAACGTCACCTACAATCGCAGTTTTGCACGATTTTTTTGTGATTTGTGGTGAGAGCTCAGAAATCGTTATTTGAGGTGGCTGGTGGGGAGAACTCATTTGTGGCCTTTTTTGCTGCCTTTCATTCTTATTAGCTGGGGTTTTGCTGTGTCAGCGAAGCTTTGGATGGGATTATTTCCCATTGAATTAAACCGCAAAGATCTGTAAGGGGTTATTAGCAGAAAAGTTATGGAAGCCATTTTGAATAGCCCTGTTTTGGTGCTCAATCGCCTTTGGCAGCCCGTGCAAACTTGCACTGTCAAGCGTGCCCTTAAGCTCTTATCTCTTGGCCATGCCGAGGTTGTGCAAACTGAAGGAGAGGCGAAGTATCAAACTCATAACCTGACTTCATGGGTTGAGCATTCGATAGAGAACGTCACTCATTTAGCGGAGGAGGTGATTCATTCCGTGAAGATGGCGCTGGTCGTTCCCAAAATTATTGTATTAGGAGCCTACGACCGAATGCCTCGAAATGAGGTGAAGTTTACTCGCCATAATATTTTTCTGCGAGATCAGTTTACTTGCCAGTATTGTCGCAAGAAGTTTGCGGAGAAGGATTTGAATTTGGATCATGTCTATCCTCGTGACAAGGGGGGGAAGACAACGTGGGAGAACATTGTGACTTCCTGTATTCGTTGCAATACGCGCAAGGCAAACAAGCTTCCCCATGAGGCAAATATGAAGCTCCTAAGGGAGCCAAAGCGTCCACGTTGGCGGCCGCTTTTTGGCTCAAAAACGGATGCGAAGTCTCATCAGAGTTGGGAGCAATTTATCCATCCGAATAAGGAGAAGGTGCAAATGGTGCACTGAGAGAGAAGTCTGCGGTTTATTCTCCTTTGGCTTTTTAGACCATTTTTCAAAAG